>NZ_JBFAKH010000002.1:0-221248 GCF_040655635.1 Streptomyces sp. NPDC050388 | reverse complement strand
GGTGTCTACCGCGGGGCGCGCGGGGGGGGGGGCGGGGGGGGGGGGGGGGGGGGCCCGCGCCCCCCCCCCCCCCGGCACCTGGGTCGACCGCCTCGGGGCGCCACCCGCGCGGTTCAGAGCGGCCGTACGGCGATCTTGTCGAGGCCCCCCAGGAGGCCCGGCAGTTCCGGCCCCCTGCCCACCGGGAGGACCTCCCCGGGTTCGTCGTCGAGCAGGACGAACGCGATGTCGTCGGTCCTGGCCACGAGCGACCAGCCGGGTCCGTCGGCACGCAGTGTGCGCGCCTCGCCCGGGGCGAAGGACGAGCGGACCCGGCCGAGCGGTGGTGGCGAGGTGAGGTAGGCGTGCGCCTCCGCCAGAGCGCGCCGGATACCGCTGTGGCCCGGCCGGCCGTCCGGCACATCGGACCTGGCGCCCTCGGAGGTCTCTCCGGAGCCGCCCGCAGCCGAGAACTCCGTGTCGTCGACCTGCTCCCGCCAGACCGCCCACTGGAGCGCGATCTCGTCGGCGCCCAGGCGCCGCTGCGCCGGCCCCCAGGCATCGGAATCGGGAGGCGTCAGCGCGGGCCCGTCAGTCGTGTCCGGATCCGGATCGTGCGGCGCGGGTACGTTCGGCGCCGCGACGGCGACCGCGAGGGGCCAGCCCGGCAGTGCGGCGACGACCGTGCGCTCGTCCGGCGACAGATCGTGCTCCATGCCGCAGTCCCAGGAAGCGATCGCGACGGCGACCAGCGACACGTCGTCGACGACGACGGTCCACCGGGCGCCCTCACCGTCCTGCCCGAGCACGAGCCCGTACCCGTCGGCGAGCGGGGCGAGGCCGAGCACCGCGCACGCCTCCGGATAGTCGTCGCCCAGCACGCTCGGGAACTTCGCCGGCGTCAGCAACGCCGCCGTGAGCACGTAGAGCGCGTCGTCCGCGGTGGTGGCTTCCTCGTCCGTCCCGGCCATGCCGGCCTCCCCGTCGTCTCGTTCACCGGCGCGCACCCTAATCCGACCCCGATCCCCTTGTCACGACCTCGAAGCCCTGCCCGGAGCGGCGGCTCTCCGCCCGGACGGGGCGAACCGGCCACCCGCGGCCGCGCGGACGCGCCCTCGGACGCCCCGGCGGGCCACCGTGACCCTCACCAGCCGTACGGCACCCGCCACGCACAGTAGGATCGGAGTCCGGCGGCAGAAGGGGGCGGCGCGGTGAAGCGCTTCGAGCGACTGGAACGCATCCGGCGGATGGACCCGCACCGGGACGCCACGGAGATCTACCGCCTCAGCGTGGCGTACGAATTCCCCTGGGACTTCACCCGGTCACTCGAACTCGCCCTGTACCGCACGTACGCCGTTCCCCGCATCGGCCGTCTGCTCGCCGAGACCGCGGAGCTCACGGACCGCACCCAGAAGCGCTACGACGACACCTCGCTCCTCCTGGACGCCGTCGTCGAGCACGGGTTCGGCAGCGACCGGGGCCGGACCGCGATCCGCCGCATCAACCGTATGCACCGCGGTTACGACATCCCCAACGACGACATGCGATACGTCCTGTGCACGTTCGTCGTGATGCCCAAGCGGTGGATCGACGCCTACGGGTGGCGCAGGATGTCTCGGCACGAGACCGTCGCCAGTGCCGTCCACTACCGGACACTCGGGCGGCACATGGGCATCCAGGACATCCCCGGCTCCTATGAGGAGTTCGAGAGCTGCCTCGACTCCTACGAGCAGGCCCACTTCGGCTGGGACGAGGGCGCGCGCCGGGTCTCGGACGCCACACTCGGTCTCATGACCTCCTGGTACCCGCGCCCGCTCGCCCCGCTGCTGCGCACCGCCACCCTCGCCCTGCTCGACGACCCCCTCCTGCGGGCCTTCCGGTACACCCCGCCGAGCGCCGCCACACGCGCGTGCGTACGCCGCGCGGTGCGGCTGCGCGGCCGCGCGGTCCGGCTGCTGCCGCCCCGGCGCGCCCCGCACTTCGCCCGGCAGAACTGGGAGATCAAGAGCTATCCGAACGGCTACCGGCTGGAGGACCTGGGCACCCACCCGGTGCCGGGCCTCGCCGGCTGCCCGGTGCGGCACCCGGACGCCACGCCCGCCGACTGAGCGCCGGGACGGCCGGAGAGGTCAGTCCTCCCGGACGGCCAGCGCCAGGAACCGCGCGTCCTCGTCGGCGTACGACGTCATGCGCCAGCCCGAACCGGCCAGCAGCGGACGGAGGTTGTGCTTCGCACGGAGGTCGTCCGGTGTGAGCGAGCGGCCCTGGCGCGCGGCGAGCGCGGCCCTGCCGATCGGGTGGAACAACGCGAGCACCCCACCGGGACGCACCACCCGCGCCAGCTCACGGAGATTTTCGGCCGGGTGGGGCAGATGCGCGATGAGGCCCGCCGCGAACACGGCGTCGAGCGACCCCGAGCGCAGGGGCAGCGCGGCGGCGTCGGTGAGCAGCAGCGTGCCGTCGTCGTCCCGTCCGGCGGCCGCGGCCTCCCGCAGCATGGCCGGCGTCAGATCCGCCCCGAGGACCGTGCCCGAGGGGCCCACCGCGGCACGCAGCGGCGGCAGGGCCCGTCCGGTGCCACAGCCCGCGTCGAGCACCCGGTCGCCCTCGCGCAGCCCGAGGTCGGCGACCGCGGCCGCGTAGGCCGGACCGTCGTCGGGGAAGCGGCGGTCCCAGCCGGCGGCCCGCGCGCTGAAGAACTCCTGGACGTGTGTGTGGTCGTCGCTCATGTCCCGCATGATCCCCCACCGGACGGCCCGGACCGCACCGTCCGGCGGTGGAGAGCTTGCCGGTGGGGTTCTGCGCGAGACGAACTCGGGACACTCTTCGTCGGTCAACTTCTGTCCCATGGCTCCTAACCTCCTTGTCCGGCGCCCGGTCGTGGGGAAGGCTGGCCAAGGGGATCTCCCCGTCAGGGGAAGCACCGCACGGGGGAAGCAAACGGAAAGGCGCACGGACAGGACCACGGGAACCATCACGGGGAAGAGCAAGGGGGAGATTCACGAAATGACGCAAAATCAGGGGCTCGACTGGCTGCTGGACGACCTGACCCAGCGTGTCGAGCAGGTGCGACACGCCCTGGTCCTGTCCAACGACGGGCTGGTGACCGGGACGAGCACGGGACTGCGCCGCGAGGACGCGGAGTACTTGGCGGCCGTCTCGTCCGGACTGCACAGCCTCGCCAAGGGATCCGGACAGCACTTCGGTGCGGGCGGAATGCGCCAGACGATGATCGAGTTCGACGACGCCATGCTCTTCGTCACCGCGGCGGGCGCCGGCAGCTGCCTGTGCGTGCTCAGCGGGGCCGAGGCCGATGTCGGGCGGGTCGCCTACGAGATGACCCTGCTGGTCAACCGGGTCGGAGAACATCTGGACGTGGACGCCCGCCGACCGGGCTCCAACGGTCTCACAGGGAACTGACCCGCACGTTCGTCGACCCCCGCGGAGTTGCCCACAGGGCTGTCGCGGAGAGTGACGGAGTAGATACGGTTTTCTCCGGGTCGGTGCACGCCGCGCCGACCGTGCACATCCCGCGGGGGAGACGAGCATGTCCGCGAACACCGCCATCCACACCATCACCACGACCGTGCCCGCCACGCCCGGCCCGCTGACCTACAACGCCCGGAACAGCCCCTCCTGGACGACGGACACCAGCATCCGCCCCGCACGGTCGTAGATCCGCCCGCGGGCCAGCCCCCGCCCGCCCGTGGCGATCGGTGACTCCTGGTCGTACAGGAACCACTCGTCCGCACGGAACGGGCGGTGGAACCACATGGCGTGGTCCAGCGACGCCATGTCGAAGCCCCGCGGGCCCCACAGCGGTTCCACCGGGATCCGGACGGCGTCCAGCAAGGTCATGTCGCTGGCGTAGGTCAGTGCGCACGTGTGCACCAGTGGATCGTCACCGAGCGGGCCGACCGCGCGCATCCACACCGCGCTGCGCGGCTCGGCGTCCTTGACGTCGTCACGGTTCCAGCGCAGCCGGTCCACGTAGCGGATGTCGAAGGGCTGACGGTGGGCCATCAGCTCCAACTGCTCCGGCAGCGTGCCCAGATGCTCGCGGATCTCGTCCGTGACCATCGGCAGCGACTCGGGGTCCGGCACCGCGCGGGCCGGCGGCAACTGGTGCTCGAAACTCCCCTGTTCAGGTCTGTGGAAGGAAGCGGTGAGATTGAAGATCGTGCGCCCCTGCTGCACGGCGGTGACCCGGCGGGTCGTGAACGACCGCCCGTCCCGCACCCGTTCCACCTCGTACACGATCGGCACCCCGGGGCGCCCCGGGCGCAGGAAGTACGCGTGCAGCGAGTGCACGGGGCGGTCGCCCTCGGTGGTGCGGCCCGCGGAGACCAGGGCCTGGCCGGCCACCTGGCCGCCGAAGACCCGCTGCAGCGACTCCTGCGGACTGCGGCCCCGGAAGATGTTGACCTCGATCTGCTCCAGATCGAGCAGGGCGACGAGGCTCTCGGTCGGATTCGTCATGGAAGGAACGCTCCTGTGCTCACAGCTGGCCGACGTCGGTGACCCGGACGACCGCGCGGCCCTCCGCGTCGGAGGCGGTGAGGTCGACCTGCGCGCTGATGCCCCAGTCGTGGTCGCCGTTCGGATCGTCGAAGATCTGCCGGACCCGCCACAGCCCGTCGGCCGGTTCCTCCTCGATCAGCAGCAGCTTGGGACCGCGGGCGTCGGGGCCGGTGCCGAGTTCCTCGTACTCGTCCCAGTACCCGTCCATCGCCTCGCCCCAGGCGTCCGCGTCCCAGCCGGCCTCGGCGTCCAGCTCGCCCAGCGCGTCGACCTGGTCCAGAGCGGCGAGCTCGACCCGGCGGAACATGGCGTTGCGGACCAGGACGCGGAAGGCACGCGCGTTGGCGGTGACCGGCTTGACCTGGTCGGCCTTCTCCTGGGCCTCCTCGGCGGTCATCTCCGCGGGGTTGGCCAGCTGCTCCCACTCGTCCAGCAGACTGGAGTCGACCTGACGCACCATCTCGCCCAGCCAGGCGATCAGGTCCTGGAGGTCCTCGGACTTCAGGTCGTCCGGGACCGTGTGCTCCAGGGCCTTGTAGGCGCTGGCCAGGTACCGCAGCACGATACCCTCGGTGCGGGCCAGCTCGTAGTGGGACACCAACTCCGTGAAGGACATCGCCCGTTCGTACATGTCCCGTACCACGGACTTCGGCGACAGCGGATGGTCGCCGACCCAGGGATGGCTCTTGCGGTAGGTGTTGTACGCGTGGAAGAGCAGCTCCTCCAACGGCTTCGGGTACGTGATGTCCTGGAGGCGCTCCATGCGCTCCTCGTACTCGACGCCGTCCGCCTTCATCGCGGCGACGGCCTCGCCGCGTGCCTTGTTCTGCTGGGCGGCGAGGATCTGGCGCGGGTCGTCCAGCGTGGACTCCACCACGGACACCATGTCGAGCGCGTACGACGGAGAGTCGGGATCCAGCAGTTCGAACGCGGCCAGTGCGAAGGTGGACAGCGGCTGGTTCAGCGCGAAGTCCTGCTGGAGATCCACGGTCAGCCGGACGATCCGGCCCTCGGCGTCCGGCGCGTCCAGCTTCTCGACGATGCCGCCGTCCAGCAGCGAGCGGTAGATGGCGATCGCCCGCCGGATGTGCCGCAACTGCTGCTTGCGCGGCTCGTGGTTGTCCTCGAGGAGGTGCCGCATCGCCTCGAAGGCGTTGCCGGGCCGGGCGATCACCGACAGCAGCATCGTGTGCGTCACCCGGAAACGGGAGGTCAGCGGCTCGGGGTCGGAGCCGATGAGCTTCTCGAAGCTCTGCTCCGACCAGGCGACGAATCCCTCGGGCGCCTTCTTGCGGACGACCTTGCGACGCTTCTTCGGGTCGTCGCCCGCCTTGGCCAGCGCCTTCTCGTTCTCGACCACATGCTCGGGGGCCTGGGCGACGACGAATCCCTCGGTGTCGAAGCCGGCCCGTCCGGCGCGGCCCGCGATCTGATGGAACTCACGGGCCCGCAGCGTGCGCACGCGGTTCCCGTCGTACTTGGTCAGGGCGGTGAACAGCACCGTGCGGATCGGGACGTTGACGCCCACGCCCAGCGTGTCCGTACCGCAGATGACCTTCAGCAGACCGGCCTGCGCGAGCTTCTCCACCAGCCGCCGGTACTTGGGCAGCATGCCGGCGTGGTGCACACCGATGCCGTGCCGGACGTAGCGGGAGAGGTTGCGGCCGAACTTGGTGGTGAAGCGGAAGTTGCCGATCAGATCGGCGATCCGGTCCTTCTCCTCGCGCGTGCACATGTTGATGCTCATCAGCGCCTGGGCCCGTTCCACCGCCTGCGCCTGCGTGAAGTGCACGATGTAGACCGGAGCCTGCCGGGCCGTCAGTAGATCCGTGAGCGTCTCGGTGAGCGGCGTGTAGCGGTATTCGTAGGACAGCGGCACCGGGCGGGTCGCCGAGCGGACCACCGAGGTGGGGCGGCCGGTGCGGCGGGCGAGGTCCTTCTCGAAGAAGGAGACGTCACCGAGCGTCGCCGACATCAGGACGAACTGCGCCTGCGGCAGTTCCAGCAGCGGGATCTGCCAGGCCCAGCCGCGGTCCGGCTCCGCGTAGAAGTGGAACTCGTCCATGACGACCTGGCCGACGTCGGCGTGCCTGCCGTCGCGCAGCGCGATCGACGCCAGTACCTCGGCGGTGCAGCAGATGACCGGGGCGTCGGCGTTGACGGACGCGTCGCCGGTCAGCATACCGACGTTCTCCGTGCCGAAGATCTTGCACAGCTCGAAGAACTTCTCCGACACCAGGGCTTTGATGGGGGCCGTGTAGAAGGTGACCTCGTCCCGCGCCAGCGCGGCGAAGTGGGCGGCCGCCGCGATCATGCTCTTGCCCGAGCCGGTGGGCGTCGAGACGATCACATTCGCCCCGGAGACCACCTCGATCAGCGCCTCCTCCTGGTGGGGGTAGAGCGTGAGACCGCGTTCCTCGGCCCACGACTCGAAGGCTTCGTACAGGGCGTCGGGGTCTGCGGTCGGTGGCAGCTGATCGATGAGGGTCACACCCCCCATCTTGCCTGCCGTCGGGCCCCGCGTGGGAATCGGATTCGGGAACGAAGATCGCGAAGGCTACGCTGTGGCGCCGAGGAGCGTCAGCGCACCTGGTCAACCGGACAGCTGTACACGAGCGATGGGGCGGGCAACGGGGATGATGGGACCAGCACACTCACTGTCGGGCGCCGCGGCCTGGCTCGGTGTCGGAGCGGCGACCGCCGCCGCGGGAAAACCGATGCCCTGGCCGGTGCTCCTGGTCGGCGCTCTCATCTGCGCCGGTGCGGCCCTCGCCCCGGACCTGGACCACAAGGCGGCGACGATATCCCGCTCCTTCGGGCCCGTCTCCCGGAGACTGTGCGAGATCGTCGACAAACTGTCGTCCGCCGTCTACAAGGCCACCAAGAAGCCGGGCGACCCGCGCCGCTCCGGCGGCCACCGCACCCTCACCCACACCTGGCTGTGGGCGGTCCTGATCGGTGGGGGCACCTCCGTCCTGGCGATCACCGGCGGCCGGTGGGCGGTGCTGGCCATCCTCTTCGTCCACATGGTGCTGGCCATCGAGGGCCTGTTGTGGCGGGCGGCCCGGGGTGCCAGCAGCGATGTACTGGTGTGGCTGCTCGCCGCGACCAGCGCGTGGATCCTCGCGGGCATCCTGGACCAGCCGGGCAACGGCGCCGCCTGGCTGTTCACGGCGCCGGGCCAGGAGTACCTGTGGCTGGGGCTGCCGATCGTCCTGGGCGCGCTGGTCCACGACATCGGGGACGCGCTGACCGTCTCCGGCTGTCCGATCCTGTGGCCCATACCGGTGGGCCGCAAGCGCTGGTACCCCGTGGGCCCGCCGAAGGCGATGCGGTTCAAGGCAGGCAGCTGGGTGGAGATCAAGGTGCTGATGCCGGCGTTCATGCTGCTCGGCGGAGTGGGCGGCGCGGTGGCGCTCAACGTGATCTGAGGCGGCGGCCCCGGCCCGTCCGGAGGCCTCACCCGGAGCCCTCACCGCCGTACCGGCGCTCGAAGCGGGCGACGCGCCCTTCCGTGTCCACGGTGCGTGCCTTGCCCGTGTAGAAGGGATGGCTCTCCGAGGAGATCTCCACCTCCACCACCGGGTAGGTCTCGCCGTCGTCCCATTCGATGGTCTGCTCGCTGGTCGCGGTGGACCGGGTGAGGAAGGCGTAACCGGCGGACCGGTCACGGAAGACGACGGGGTGGTAGTCGGGGTGCTTGTCCTGCTGCATGAAAGCTCCTCGTGCGACTCGTACGACGTGCTCCGCCCGGAGGGCGGTGGCAGGAGGGAACGGCGGGGTCACCCGGGCAGGGTGTCCTCGTCGACGACATGCATGGCGGCCTCCTCGGCCGAGGCCGCCGCCCCGTCGATACCGACGTCCGTGGCCACCAGGGCGGTCTCCTCGTCCTCGTGCGCCCCCTCGTCGGGAGCGACGAGCCGGCCGGAGCGCGCGGCACCGACCTCGTTGTCCAGGAGCTCGCCGTCGGTGCCCTCGCTGTCGCCGAGACCGTCGCCGTCGAAAGCCGCGGGTTCGGGCAGCTCCTCGGCGAGCCGCTGGTCCAGCGTCTCGCCCGCGTGGCCCTCCGCCGCCGTCACACCGCGGTGCTCCACGGCCCACGGCCGCTCGGGAGGGGACCAGCCCCGGTCGAGGGGGTCGCCCACACCGTCGTCCATGAGGGTGTCCTCGGCATCGAGCAGTCCGGCGTCGTCCTGAACCTCGGACTCGTCGGGCTGGTAGACGTCGTCTCCCCAACCGCCGGCACTGTTCACGGGTACCTCCAGGGGTGGCGACGGGCCCGTTCCCGCCGTGGCCCGCTGCGGGCCGCATATGCACGGAGCGCCGGCCCCACCCGCACCCCGGTCCTCCGGAGCCCCCGGATGTTCCCCGAGCCGGTGCCTGCCTCCAGCCTTCCACCCAGGTTCGACTCCGCGCAACGGCACGGCGTCCCCCTGGGCGGGCCGCCGCGGCCTCACCCGTGCCAGGAACGCCACAGCGCCGCGTACGCGCCGTCCACGGCGACCAGCTCGTCGTGGCTGCCCAGCTCGCTGATGCGGCCGTTCTCGACGACGGCGATGACATCCGCGTCATGGGCGGTGTGCAGGCGGTGGGCGATGGCGACGACGGTGCGACCGTCGAGGACGTGGGCCAGGGAGCGTTCCAGATGCCGCGCCGCGCGGGGGTCGAGCAGCGAGGTCGCCTCGTCCAGGACCAGCGTGTGCGGGTCGGCCAGCACCAGGCGGGCCAGCGCGATCTGCTGGGCCTGGGCCGGGGTGAGCGCGAGCCCTCCCGAACCGACCTCACTGTCGAGACCGTCGTCGAGCGCACGTGCCCAGCCGTCCGCGTCGACCGCGCCGAGCGCCGCCCACAGCTGCGCGTCCTCGGCGTCCGTCCGGGCGAGCCGCAGGTTGTCGCGCAGGGAGCCCACGAAGACGTGGTGCTCCTGGTTGACGAGAGCCACATGGCCACGGACCCGTTCCGCGGTCATCCGGGACAGCTCGGCGCTGCCCAGGGTCACCGTGCCGTCCCGGGGCGCGTAGATCCCGGCGAGCAGCCGGCCCAGAGTGGACTTGCCCGCGCCGGACGGGCCGACCAGCGCCAGCCGGGTGCCGGGGGAGACCTCGAGCGACACCTCGCGCAGCACGTCGACGCCCTCGCGGTAGCCGAAGCACACCTGCTCCGCGCGCACATGGCGTCCGTCGGGGGCCAGAGCGGTGTCACCGGCGTCGGGCTCGATCTCCCGGACCCCGACCAGCCGGGCCAGCGACACCTGGGCCACCTGCAACTCGTCGTACCAGCGCAGGATCAGCCCGACCGGGGTGACGAGCATCTGGGCGAGCAGCGTCCCGGCCGTCAGCTGACCGACACCGATCCAGCCCTGCAGGACGAACACACCACCGATCATCAGCACCGAGCCGATCACGGTCACGTGAGTGATGTTGACGACCGGGAAGAGCACCGACCGGAGCCAGAGCGTGTAACGCTCCCAGGCCGTCCACTCCCGTACCCGCTGGTCCGACAGTGCCACTCGGCGCTCGCCGAGACGGTGGGCCTCCACCGTCCGCCCCGCGTCCACGGTCTCCGCGAGTGCCGCGGCCACGGCGGCGTACCCGGCGGCCTCCGAGCGGTACGCCGCCGGCGCCCGCCGGAAGTACCAGCGGCAGCCCGCCACCAGCAGTGGAACGGCCACCAGCACGGCCGGCGCCAGTTCGGGCGCCGTGACGACCAGCCCGCCCAGCAGCAGTGCCACCCACACCACACCGATGACCAGCTGGGGCACGGCCTCGCGCATCGCGTTGCCGAGCCGGTCGATGTCGGTCGTGATCCGGGACAGCAGATCCCCGGTCCCGGCGCGCTCCAGCACTCCCGGCGGCAGCCCGACCGACCGCACCAGGAAGTCCTCGCGCAGATCGGCCAGCATCCGCTCCCCGAGTACGGCCCCCCGCAGGTGGACCTGCCGGACGAACACCGCCTGGACGACCAGCGCGAGCACGAACAGCCCGGCGGTGAGCCCCAGGTGGAGCTCCCGCGTCCGGTCCGACACCCGCTCCACCAGACCGCCCAGCAGATACGGGCCGACCATCGAGGAGACGACCGCGACGGTGTTCACCGTGATCAGCAGTGCGAAGGCCCGGCGGTGCCTGCGGAGCAGTTCGGCCACGTAGGCGCGTACGGTGGCGGGGGCGCCCACGGGCAGGGTGCCGGCCGTGGTGGAGGCCGCCGGGTCGTAGGCCGGTGGCGCCACGCCGATCATGCCGTCTCCTCGATCTCTTCGAGTTCTTCCAGGCCGCTCAGACCGTTCAGCCCGTTCAAGCTGTTCAGGTCTTCGACGTCCTTCAGGTCGTCGTGGTCTTCCCGTGCCACCACGGCCCGGTACCGGGGCTCGGTACGCACCAGCTCGCGGTGGCCGCCCACCGCCACGACCGCCCCGTCGTGCAGGAGGACCACCTGGTCCGCCCGGTCGAGCAGCAGCGGGGAGGAGGCGAACACCACGGTGGTGCGGCCCGCCCGCAGTTCGCACAGGCCCCGGGCGACACGGGCCTCGGTGTGCGAGTCGACGGCGGAGGTCGGCTCGTCCAGTACGAGTACCTCCGGGTCGGTGACCAGCGACCGGGCCAGGGAGAGCCGCTGGCGCTGACCGCCGGAGAGGGACCGTCCGCGTTCGGTGATCAGCGTGTCCATCGGGTCCGAGGCGCCTGGCGAACCCTGCACCAGTGCCGCCAGCACGTCCCCGCACTGCGCGGCCTCCAGGGCCTCGCGCGCTCCGACGGCACCGGACGCGGGTACGTCGAGCAGTTCGCGCAGTGTGCCGGACAGCAGCACCGGGTCCTTGTCCTGCACGAGGACGGCGCCGCGGGCGACGTCCAGCGGCAGTCCGTCGAGCGGCACCCCGCCGAGCAGCACCGAACCCTCCCGTGCGGCGGACGCCGCGTGCCCGCCGAGCCGTTCGGCCAGCCGTCCCGCCGCGTCCGGGTCCCCGCACACCACGGCGGTGAGCCGGCCCGCCGGGGCGAGCAGACCGGTCACCGGGTCGTACAGGTCACCGGTGGGGGTGACGGCAGGCGGCGCGCCCGAGGTGCCCGCGGCCCGCTCCAGCGACAGAACGCGCGCCGCACGAGCGGCCGAAGGCCGTGAGAAGGAGTACGCCATGGCGATCTCCTCGAAGTGCCGCAGCGGATAGGAGAGCAGCATGACCGAGCTGTAGACGGTGACCAGTTCCCCCACCGCGATGCGCCCCTCGCGGGCCAGGTGGACGCCGTAGCAGACCACGGTGATCAGCAGGATTCCCTGCAGCAGCACCTGGACCGCCGCGATGAGGGACCACATCCGGGCACTGTGCACGGCCGCGCGGCGGACGTCCTGGGACGCGCGCCGGTAGCGGTCGAGGAACAGTTCCTCACCGCCGATGCCGCGCAGCACACGCAACCCGGCGACGGTGTCCGAGGCGAGTTCCGTGGCCCGGCCGGCCTTCTCCCGCTGGGTGTCGGCCCTCCGGGTGGCGTGCGGCAGCAGGGGCAGTACCGCGAGCGCCAGCAGGGGCACCCCCACGGCGACGACCACGCCGAGCGCGGGCTGGAGGACGAGCAGGCCGACGCAGACCGCCACGGTGGTGACCGCCGCCGCGGTGAACCGCGACAGGGCCTCCACGAACCAGCCGATCTTCTCGACGTCACCGGTGGACACCGCCATCACCTCGCCGGCCGCGACACGCCGGGTCAGCACGGACCCCAGGGCCGCGGTCCTGCGGGCGAGCAACTGCTGGACGCGGGCGGCCGCAGTGATCCAGTTGGTGACGGCGGCCCGGTGCAGGAAGGTGTCACCGACGGCGTTCCCCGCGCATGCCAGCGCCATGAGTCCGCCGGCCAGGGCCAGCCGGGTGCCGGAACGGTCGACGGCGGCCTGGACGCCGATGCCCACACAGAACGGCAGCGAGGCGATGGCAGCGAAGTGCAGCAGTCCCCAGGCCAGGGACCTGAGCTGGCCGGAGAGCTGGTTCCGGAAGAGCCACCACAGGAATCGGGGGCCCGAGCGGGCATCGGGCACGCCCGGGTCGGGATACGGAAGGTCTTGGATCTGCATGACGTCCCAGTGACTCGCAAAGGCGGAGCCGTGCGTCGTCCGCGGACGACTGCGGCAGCAAACCGTGACAGGTTGACCCCGCTGCGTGTGGGAAGGCAAACGGTTTTCCACGAGACCGCACGGAACCGGCTGCCCGCGTCGCAGGGGTACGGCGCGACGGGCCGCATGACCCCCGTGCGACCCGTCGGACGGTCACGGGGCGAGGCTCCGGACGATCACGGCGCGCTGCCTCAGCAGGACGTGTCGCCCTGCTGCGGTGCGGCCGCCGTTCCGTCGATCAAGGTGTCCAGCAGCCCGCCGAGGGCCTCACGCTGTCGGTCCGTCAGCGGAGCCAGGATCTCCTCGGCGGCGGCCCGGCGCGCGGCGTGCAGCTCCCGCAGGGCGGTGTGCCCGTCGTCGGTGAGCTCGATCCGGATCACCCGCCGATTGGCCGGATCGGGCACCCGCCGTACCTTGCCGTTCGCCTCCAGTCCGTCGACCAGCGTCGTCACCGCTCGGGGCACCACCTCCAGCCGCTCGGCCAGGTCGGCCATGCGCGGCGGCGAGGCGTAGTGGGCGAGGGTGCGCAGCAACCGGGACTGGGCCGGGGTGATGCCCAGTTCGCGCCGCACCAGATGACGCTTCTGGATGCGGTGCACCCGGCGGGTCAGCCGAAGCAGCTGCTCGGCCAGCAGGCCGTCGGGGTCGGGGGTGGTCATGCGCGGAACAATATCAGGATGCCGTTCATTGTGAGTATAGGTAACAATGAGCTAGGCTCCGCTGATCCCGGCGTGCCCGGTGTCAGGCAGCCGTTCCCGGCTCCTTGTCGCCCCCTGTTCCCTGCTGCCAGTTCCCGAAGGAGACCATGCATCCCGACCGCGAACCCGTCTGGAGCGCACCCGCGGGCGCCGGGGAACAGCCCCGGCAGGTGCGCCGCATCCTGAAGCTGTTCCGTCCCTACCGGGGCCGTCTCGCGATCGTCGGCCTGCTCGTCGGGGCGGCGTCCCTCGTCTCGGTCGCCACCCCGTTCCTGCTGAAGGCGATCCTCGACGTGGCGATCCCCGAGGGCCGGACCGGGCTGCTCAGCCTGCTCGCCCTCGGCATGATCCTCAGCGCCGTCCTCACCAGCGTCTTCGGAGTGCTCCAGACGTTGATCTCCACGACCGTCGGTCAACGTGTCATGCACGATCTGCGCACCGCGGTCTACGACCGGCTCCAGCGCATGTCGCTCGCCTTCTTCACGCGCACCCGCACCGGCGAGGTCCAGTCCCGCATCGCCAACGACATCGGCGGTATGCAGGCCACCGTGACCTCGACGGCGACCTCGCTGGTCTCCAACCTCACCAGTGTCGTCGCCACCGTCGTCGCGATGCTCGCCCTCGACTGGCGGCTGACCGTCGTCTCGCTGGTCCTGCTGCCGGTGTTCGTGTGGATCAGCCGCCGCGTCGGCAACGAACGCAAGAAGATCACCACCCAGCGCCAGAAGCAGATGGCCTCGATGGCCGCCACGGTCACCGAGTCGCTGTCGGTCAGCGGCATCCTGCTGGGCCGCACCATGGGTCGCTCCGACTCTCTGACCAGCGCCTTCGCCGACGAGTCCGAACGCCTGGTGGACCTGGAGGTGCGGTCGAACATGGCCGGCCGCTGGCGCATGGCCGTCATCACGATCGTCATGGCCGCCATGCCCGCCGTCATCTACTGGACCGCGGGCATCGTCCTGCAGACGGGCGGGCCCGGCATCTCCATCGGGACGGTCGTCGCCTTCGTCTCGCTCCAGCAGGGCCTGTTCCGGCCGGCGGTGAGCCTGCTGTCGACCGGTGTCCAGGTCCAGGCGTCGCTCGCGCTGTTCCAGCGCATCTTCGAGTACCTCGACCTCCCCGTCGACATCACCGAACGCGCGGAACCGGTCCGTCTCGCCAAGGTCGGAGGCGAGGTCCGGTTCGAGAACGTCACCTTCGGCTACGACGGCAAGGGCGGTCCCGTCCTCGACGGCATCGACATCACCGTCCCCGCCGGCACCAGCCTCGCCGTGGTCGGTTCGACCGGCGCCGGCAAGTCCACGCTCGGCCACCTCGTGCCCCGGCTGTACGACGTCACCTCCGGCCGGGTCGCCCTCGACGGGGTGGATGTGCGCGACCTCGACTTCGACACCCTGGCGCGCGCGGTCGGCGTCGTCTCCCAGGAGACGTATCTCTTCCACGCCTCCGTCGCCGACAACCTGCGCTTCGCCAAGCCCGACGCCACCGACGAGGAACTCCACGCGGCGGCCCGCGCGGCGCAGATCCACGACCACATCGCCGCTCTGCCCGACGGGTACGACACGGTCGTGGGAGAGCGCGGCCACCGTTTCTCCGGTGGCGAGAAGCAGCGTCTGGCGCTCGCCCGGACCATCCTGCGCGACCCGCCGGTCCTCGTCCTCGACGAAGCGACCAGCGCGCTCGACACCCGTACCGAGGCCGCCGTCCAGCAGGCCATCGACGCGCTGTCGGCCGACCGCACCACGCTCACCATCGCCCACCGGCTGTCCACCGTCCGCGGCGCCGACCAGATCGTGGTGCTCGACGCGGGCCGGGTGGTCGAACGCGGCACGCACGAGGAACTGCTGGAGCTGGACGGACGTTACGCGGGTCTTGTCCGCAGGGACGCCCAACTGGAGCCGACAAGATGAAAATATGCCGGGTTTGTGACGTCATGGGCGTTACCGTGCCCGCATGCAGAAGAACACTCCGTCACGGAACGCGATCCGACTGACGCGCCGGGGCCGACTTGCCCTCGTCGCGACCGGGGCCGTCGTGGCCGGCACCGCCGTGGCGGTGCCCCTGCTGACCCTGGGCGACGACGACGATCCCCGCCCCACCACCCTGGTGATCCCGGAGGGCCACCGGGCGAGCCAGGTGTACGCGGCTGTCGACAAGGCCCTCCGACTGCCCGCGGGGAGCACGAAGAAGTCCCTCGCGAAGGCAGCCATCAAACTGCCGAACGATGCCGAGGGGAACCCGGAGGGCTATCTCTTCCCGGGGACCTATCCGCTGAAGGAGGGGACGACACCGGAGCAACTGCTGTCGCTGATGGTCGACAGCGCCAACAAGAAGTTCAACGGCGCCCCGACCGCCGCCGGTGCGCAGCGCAACGCGATGAACGTCTACCAGGCCGTCACCATCGCGAGCATCGTCCAGGCGGAGTCGTCCACCAAGGCCGACATGGGCAAGGTGGCCCGGGTGATCTTCAATCGGCTGGAGCGGGGGATGCCGCTGCAGATGGACTCGACGGTCGACTACGCCCTGGGCCGTTCGGCGCCGCGTACCGCCGAGGCGGACACCAAGGTCGACAGCCCCTACAACTCGTATACGCGCATGGGGCTGCCGCCCACCCCGATCGGCAACCCCGGCGAGGACGCGATGCGGGCGGCGATCACCCCGACGCCGGGCGACTGGCTGTACTTCGTCACGGTCACACCGGGCGACACCCGCTTCACCGCCGACTACAAGGAACACCAGGGCGACGTCGCCGAGTTCGACGCGCGGCAGAAGAAGGAGAAGGCGGAAAAGGCGAAGGAGTAGGGGGAGGGGCGCAGGAGGCGAGCGGCCGGCCCGAGAAACGACCCGGCCGGCACCGGCCACCGGCACCGCCGCCCGGGAGCGGCGTCAGGCCGCGGCGCGTTCCTCCGCCAGCAGGCGCCCGATGTCCCGTACCGCCGCCCGCCCGGCGCGGTTGGCCCCGACGGTGCTGGCCGAGGGGCCGTAGCCGACGAGGTGGACGCGGGGGTCGGCGACCGCCCGGGTGCCCTCGACGCGGATGCCGCCGCCCGGCTCCCGCAGTCGCAGCGGAGTGAGGTGGTCGATGGCGGGACGGAACCCGGTGGCCCACAGGATGACGTCGGCCGCCACTCGTCGCCTCTCCGTCCACTCCACTCCCTCCGGCGTGATCCGGTCGAACATCGGCTGCCGGTCCAGGACGCCGTCGGCGAGACCCCGGCGGATCGCGTCGTTCAGCGGCAGTCCCGTCACCGAGACGACGCTGCGCGGCGGCAGCCCCTGCCGCACCCGCTCCTCGACCAGTGCCACGGCTGCCCGTCCCGCCTCCTCGTCGAAGGGGCCCTCGTGGAAGACCGGGGGCCGCCGGGTCACCCAGGTGGTGTCCGCCGCGTGGGGGGCTATCTCCAGCAGATGCTGGGTGGCCGAGGCGCCTCCCCCCACCACGACCACCCGCTGACCGGCGAACGCCCCGGGGCCCGGGTACTGAGCGGTGTGCAGCTGCCGTCCCAGGAAGGTCTCCTGACCTTCGTAGCGCGGCCAGAACGGCCGGTTCCAGGTGCCGGTGGCGTTGATCAGCGTCCGTGTCGACCAGGCGCCCGCCGAGGTCTCCACGAGCAGCCGCCCGCCGGTTCCCTCCCGCACCGCCCGGACCTGCACCGGTCGCCGTACCCGCAGGTCGAACGTCCGCTCGTAGCGGTCGAAGTACTCCGTGATGACCTCGGAGGACGGACGGGCCGGATCGGCGTCCGTGAGTTCCATGCCGGGCAGCGAGTGCATCCCGTGCACCTTGCCGTACGTGAGTGAGGGCCAGCGGTACCGCCAGGCGCCACCGGGGCCGGGGTTGTGGTCGAGCACCACGAATTCGCGGTCCGGCTCGAACCCGGTGCGCCGCAGGTGATAGGCGCTGGACAGTCCTGCCTGCCCGGCGCCTATGACGACTGCCTGGACCTCGGCCACCTCAGCCCCGCTCATGTAGTTCATATTTCTACTAACGCCGCTAGGGGGACGCATCTTCCCGCGAACCGTTGCCGCCACTCGGAGGCCTCCTTCTTCGAAGACCCCGGGCCCATGGGCCAGGATGGAAACCATGTCAGATGCCTTCACCACCCGGATCCTGAACGTCGCCACCGGCTCCGCGGAGCGGGTCGCCGACATCACCGGCGACTGCGAGTCCTTCCTGCGGGAGGTGGCGGCCGGCCGCGACGGACTGCTCAACCTCTTCGTGCCGCACGCCACCGCCGGCATCGCCCTCATCGAGACCGGCGCCGGCAGCGACGACGACCTCCTGGCCGCCCTGCACACCCTGCTGCCGGCCGACGACCGCTGGCAGCACCGCCACGGCAGCCCCGGCCACGGCCGCGACCACGTCCTGCCCGCCCTCGTCCCGCCGCACGCCACCCTGCCCGTACTGGGCGGCCGGCTGGAGTTGGGCACCTGGCAGTCCGTGTGCCTGGTCGATACCAATAAGGACAATGTCAACCGTCAGGTGCGGCTGAGCTTCCTCGGCTGATGCGTCTGGCGGAACTGTAGCGTTGAATCCCGGCCGCACGGCATACCTCTTGGCCCGCGCGTAGGGGAGTGGGTTGGCTCCCAGCGAGACTCAACCCACGGCTGCTGAGTCCGCTTGGCCTGCACCGGGACCTGCACCATCTTCGTGACCCAGTGCTACGTCTGCTCACAGTTTCAGGCGCGTGTGTTACAGAAGGTGATATTCCTGACTGGCTGGCCGCCGGGCCTGTGCGCGCTGCCCTGGCTGAGTCCTGCCCTATCTGGGGATCGTCCGGTCTGATGCCATGGCTGAAAGACCGGATTGCGACACTACCGGGATGGGGGCGCTGTGGGGACATCCACGCGATGGAAGGGACCGAACGGCGACCGGTGGAGCTCCGCCGCGAGGCGGCTGGCGCGCTGGCGAGACGGCTCGCGAAACGCGGATCAGCGGCTGGAGGAAATCGCCGCAGACTATCTGCGTGCGCTGCACGAGACCCTCCGTGTCGATCGATCGGCTTTCGGGTTGTACGACACAGCTTGTGCGGCCGGTGAACGGCTCGCCGATGCTTTGGGCTCGCTGGCCGCCGAGGGCGTGGAGTCGGCAGACGTGCTCGTCGCACGTCTCGTCTCGGAGGTCGGCGGAGACGGTGGCACACTCGCCGACGCCGCGGTGCGCAGGGGGGGTGGCCGCGGCGATCCGCGATATCCGGGACATGCATCCCGAACTGGACGATGCCATGGACGGGGGTGCCGCGGGTGGCGGCTTCGCCTGGGACATCCTGTGCGATCTCTACCAGCTGTTCTTCGCCGACATGGTGGGGGAGTTCCTCCGGTCCGTTGTTGCCGAGCACGTCGCAGTGGCCGTGCCGGTGCTTATCGCGACTGATCCGGAAGGCAGGATTGCCGACTGGGTCGCGGAGACTGTCGTAAGCCTGGTGCCGAATCCCTGCGAGGAGTCCGCCGAAGCGACGGATCTCGCGCAGGCCGCGGACACCGCGCAGGATCCGTTGGCCGCTCTGCCCAGGACTGCCGAGTTACTGGTACCGAAGGCGGTCGGCAAGGTGCTCGGCCTGATCACCGATGAGGTCACCGGAGAGGGGGAGGCCGCGGCATGACCGGTCACGACTATTCCCTGTGGTGGCGTGGCCACCGTGGGGATCGGCCGCGCGGTGGCCACTGGAGGGAAATCGGCGAGGAAGCCTTCCAAGAGAAGGAACGCCGTGTCATCGGCCGGCATCATCTGCCCGGTCCGGTTCCCGACTGGGCCGAGGACCTGTTCCGCGTCGCCAGAGCCGCGTTCATCGCCGACAAGTACGTACGCCGGACCGGCGTCCGGGACCGCTGGACCCGCCGCATCAGCCTCGACGTGCCCGTCACGGAACATGAGCGGTGGCAGAGCGCGATTGTCCGTAGCCACCTCACCGTACTACTCCAGATCCTCACGGGGGACCTCTGGAATGTGGACTTCCGCCCCCTCACCGGTTATCAGGTTGAGGAAGCAATGATCTTCCCCGACGACCCGCGGGCCTCGGAAGTCGCACTGTTCTCCGGTGGACTGGACTCCCTCAGCTGGGCCGCCACACGCTCGCGCGCCGACGATCCCCGGCCGCTGCTGCTCGTGATGTTCCGTGAGATCGGCCTGCTGCGTCTCCAACAGCGGGTGTACAAGGCTGTTGAGCGGCTCGATGGACCACGGCGGGTGATGCTGCTACCGATGAGTCAAACCCCGGCGGGCGACGGCTCCCGTCTGCGGCTGGAGAGCTCCTCCCGCACCCGCGGCCTGCTGTACGCGGCCGGTGCGATCCGCGCCGCGGTCGCGCACGGAGTGGACACCGTCCACATCCCCGAGAACGGCCAGCTCGCGATTAACCCGCCCCTAACGCCAGCACGTTCGGCCGCCTGCTCCACCCGTTCCGTGCACCCGTGGACACTGAACCGTCTGAACGCCCTGATTGCCGCCGTGGGTGACGTTGGCAGCGCGGTACAGGTCGTCAACCCCTTGGCGCAACTGACCAAGGGCGAGGTGTGCCAGGTCGGCCGTGATGCGGGCCTTACCCCGTCCGACCTGGAATCCACCCTGAGCTGCGGCAAGCCGCCCGCCCGCCGCAGCGGCGGCCCTCCCATCGCAAACTGCGGCGTTTGCTTCCCGTGTCTGGTGCGCCGCTCCGGGCTACTTCACGCAAACGGCACCGACGACACCCGGTACGAGGCACTGCCATGGGCGGGCGACCTGCCCCCCGACCGGGGCGCCGACTGGCGCGCACTACAGCGATGGCTGCTCGGCCGATACACCCTTACGGACGTCCTCACTGATAACCCGCTGCCACAGGACTCGGACCCAGCCATGGTGTTCGATCTGATCAAACGCGGGCGGAAGGAACTGGCCCGGCTGCTCCAGTTCTCGCATCCGGCAAAAGCCGCTGCCGCGGCGTAGGTGACATTGATCTCGCACCAGGCCACTTTGGTGGTCATGGGCCGGTACCCATGACTCCGTCGGTGACGGTTGCGGCGGGGCAGCCTGTTGGGCCCTTCCTCTGTGCGGTGGACATGCCTCGAGGTGTTCCTACGTCTGACCCGACAGGTCGTCCACCAGAAGGTCGAGGGTGACCTCCTCATGGAGCGCAACGCCGAGGGCGGTCATGGCAGGGGCGAGATGCTGGTCCCAGGCTGCGCTGACGTGCTGGCCGTCGAGCGGCAGCTGTGGGATTCCCTCGCGCTGGCTGCGAGCGGCCAGGTGCTCGTAGTCCTCGGCGCCCATGCGCCATGGCTGGGCTCCGAAACGGCGGATGATCCGGTTCGCCAGAGCGATGCCCGGCCAGTCGAAGTCGCCGTGGTACGCGAAGCGGCAGCCGGCGGTGGCGAGAGCGTCGAGAAGTGTGAGTACCACGGTGGCGGCGCTGCCGGAGGTGCATACCAAGGGCCGGACGCAGGCAGCGTCCGCCGCGGCTTCCACCACGCGCGGGTTCTCGCAGATGTGGATCACTGTTCCGGCAGGCAGCCGCAGCTGCAGGTCATGCAGGTCCCGCAGTGTGAGATGGGCTTCGGCATGGTGGATGGCCCGCTCTCGCAGAGCCTGCTCCCGCCATCCCCCACCGACGGGCCGCAGTCCATAGGTCAGCACTGTGCTGGAGACCTCGTCCGGTGTGACGGACACCAGCCGCCACAGTGCGCGTCGGTCGGCCGCGTCGCCGGGGAACTCGGTGCCGTGGGCGAGGGCGATACCGCGTTGGACGAGGCGTGCGAGCCAGGTGCCGTCGTCCAGGCCGTGTGCGGACCCGGTTGCCATGGCGGCGAGTTCTCCTCGGCCTCGGGTGCCACCCTGCTCCGGGCCGAGCAGTACCGTCAGCACCGTGACTGCCTGTTGGAGCGTTCGTACCGCTGCTTCGGGTGGTACACCTCTCGGAACGCCGGTACGGCGCAGCAAGTCGTACCACTGTCGGGTCCAGTCCTGGCCGGCGAGCGGAGAGGCGTCCAGCGCCGAGCCGAGTGACGACCAGATGTGCTCGCGCCGTGCCGTGACGCCCGCACGGACGGCACGGCGGTCGGTGAGGGGAGGGCCGAGTTCTTTCATGACGTCCCTGAGACCGAGTCCGGCCGCCGAAGCGCGCAGCCGGGCGTCGAGCACATCAAGCCGCACGGTTACGGCAGCACCCGTGACAGGTTTGCCCAGCAGGAGTGAAAGGGCTTTGCGTTCCTGGGTGTCCACCGCAGTCAACCGGAGTGAACCGGTGGCCTGCACGCCGTTGCTCTCCAGGCGCTTGCGTACTGCCTCCCAGAGCCGGGTGAGCCCGGCCCCGGCGAGCCATTCCTGTGTGGCCGCGGGCAACTTGCTCATACGGACACCAGACGCCGGTGCCGGCCGTTCCAGGTGTAGTGCAGGGTGGCCACCCCGCGCACATGGGGATCACGGAGGCACTCGTAGATGTGCAGGGACGGCACCTCCGGCCAGTTGCCCATGAGCCGTTCACTGGTGAGGACGAAGTCGAGATCGAGATCGACGAGGATCCGTCCCAGCCGCCCGTGGGTGGGCTCGTCGACCTTGGCGAAGGCGTCGTCGAGCAGGATCAGCCGTGGCGCGTGGGGTGCCGACTCGGCGAGGCTGGTGAAGTGGGCGGCGGCCGCGGCGAAGAGCACGAGGTAGGAGAGCACCCGCTGCTCGCCCTGGCTGAGCCCGGTGCGGCCGGTCAGTTTCCGCCTGCGTCCCGGGGCGGCGTCCTCGACCACGAAAGTGTGGAAGCGGAACCAGTCGCGGTAGTCCAGCGCGGTCCGCAGGTGGGCGGCGTAACCGGCTGAGGCGTCGGCCCGTCGGGCATCCTCGATCCGGCGTTGCAGCACCTCGCGGAGCTGCTCGGTCTGCTCACGCGTGCGCAGGCTCGACGGACTGCGCAGCAGCTCCACGGCCGCCCGCACGTCCGCGTCCACGTCCTCGTCCAGCTTCCACAGCAGCTCCACGCCGAGACCGTGGGAGGTGCGCACGCTCCGCAGGGTGTCGTTGAGGGCCGCGACCAGGTTCGCCGCGGTGATGACCTGTGTCGAGAGATGGTCGCCCAGCTCGCCGGTCAAGAACCGCTGGAACACCTCGCGTTCGCGTTCGGTGAGCCGCCCGCGGGCCTCTGCCGCCTGGACGGCGATTCGCTCGCCCACGGCCGCGACATCGTGGGAGCCGTGGTCGTCGATCAGGCGGCACACCTTGATGCCGTCGCGCTCCTCCAGCTGAGCGTCGTAGCCGCCGGCCAGCTGGTCGCGCAGGTCGGTATGCCGGTTGAGCAGGGTGCTGTCCGACACCTCGCCCTTCGGTCGGCCGAGAGCCCGTTCCACGGCGTCAGCCAGCGCCCGCAGGGCCCGCAAACGGCTGCGGACGTCCGAGCCGGGGTCATCCGCCACGTCTTCGGGCAACGAGGACCGGTCCAGCCAGGCGCCGCGCACCACCTCTGGTCGGCCGAGTGCGCCGCGAAGGCTGCTGCCGGTTGCGATGACCGCCGTCTCCTGGCCGGCCAGATCTTCCCGCAGGCGTTTCTCCTCCTCTTCCGCGCGCACGCGCAAGTCGTGGAGGTCGTTCCGGGTCCGTTGTGCCGCCGGGACGGCCTGGGCGGCGTGCGCGATGCGTTGCCTGGCTTCCTGCTCGCGGGTGAGGATCTCTTCTTCGGTCAACCCGATGGCCTCCTCACGGGTGCGCAGATCCTGTTGCGCGGTACGCAGCTCGGTGAGGCGGAGCCGGTAGTTCTCCTCTGCTGCCAGGCGGTCCTTCCGGGCGCGTTCGTATCGTTCGGCATCGGCATGATGGGCGCCGAGCCGCTCGCCCGTGCTGCCGCTCGCCCTGCGAAGACGCCCGATGCCGGTGAGAAGGGCAGCCAGCGCGGTGCGTACGCGTTCCAGCTCGACGGGGTTACTGGGCAGGTCATGGGCGGTGGCGGCGGCGTCCGCCTCGGCGCGTGCGGCTACGGCGAGAGCGCGGGCCTCCTCGGCCGACCGGGCCGCACGGGTTGCCTTGGCAGTCAGGTCACGCAGTGTCCTCTCGTCCGTCCCAACCCTGCTCCAGGCGTCGGCGAGACCTCGTGCCCGGGGGAAGTCCTGCTCCGCGAGCCTGAGAGACCGGCGTCGGCCATCGGTCTCGGTGAGTTCGTGACGGGCGTCGGCCAACCGCTGTTCCGTCTGTGTGAGCTGCTCCTCCAGCTCGGCGAGGATGCGCCGCCGGGTCTCGGCGCGTACGGCGGCTCCCACGTACTCGGCGTCGGTTTTGTGGTGTCGGCCGCTGAGGATGCCCAGACGCCAGCTTCCGTCGTAGTACACCGCGTCATGAGCAGTCGTTTCCGCGGCCGGCGCGAGCGCGATGGTCGTCAGCAGGTGTTCCACCTGTTCGGCCGTGACCCCGCACCCCGGTTGCGGCGCAGGGCGCAGGACCGAGGCGAGGGTGGGTCCGTCCGGCAGCGCGTGGCCGGGACGTAGCAGAGTGTCACGAGTGCCGGGATCGACAAGGGCGCCGTCCGCGCCGACCCACGCGTCCAGGATCCCGCTGGCTTCGAGTGCCGCTTCCAGACCGGCCCGGTCGGCGGGCGTCAGGTCGTCCGTGAAGTCCACCAGCCGGTAGACGGGTGCTCCGCTGCCCGGTGTCCTCTCGGCGACGCGGTGATAGGGGATCGGCGGTTCGGGGTCGGTACGTCGCTCCCAGTCCCGTTTCTGACGTGCCACGCGGTCGTGCTTTTCGCCGAGCCGGCCGACGGTGAGCGCCAGGGCATCCCGGCGCGCGGTGAGTTCTTCGCCGTACGGCTCCAGTGCGGCATGGGCGGCCTGCCACGCTTGGCCGTCGATGTCGGGCGGGAGCGTGCGGTCCGCGAACGGGGTGTCGGCGGAGCTCTCGCAGGCGACCGCTGTGTGGACGGCGATCAGCGGCGGGCAGTCGGACCCGACGGCGGTCTGCGTGCGTGCTACCCACTCGGCGACCCGGCGGGCATAGGCACCGCTTTCCTCTGCGACCTTTTCGCGGTCGGCCTCGAGACGGCCGGCGGCCTCTTCCGCCTCGACCTCCCACCGTTCCCGCTCGGTGTCGGCCTGCACCGCCCGGCTCCGGGCCTCCTCGGCCCGCGTGGTGAGGCGCGTCACCTCCTGGACCATCCGGGTCCGGTTCTTCACGACCGTCTCGGCGTCCTCCAGCTGCCCCTGCCAGGACAGCAGTCCGTCCTGCACCGTGGCCGTGTCCACGCGGACGGCCGACCGGTGCTGCACGATGTGCGTCTCCCCGTCCGGAGCGGTCAGCTGCGTCTCGACGGCCTGGGAACGGACCGTGCGGGGCAGGGCGACTGCCTCGCCGAGATGGCCGGGGGGAAGCCCGGCCTTCTCCGCCTGCGTCAGCAGCTCCCGGTGTTCGGTGCCCAGTTCGGCGAGCCGGCTCCCGAGGTGTTCGACACCGTCGGCCAGCCGCTCGGCCGCGCCCTCCTCCGCGTCGTGTGCGTTGCTGAGGGCGGTGAAGGCGGCCCCGGCGGCGGTGTGCAGCGCCTCCACCGTGCTGCGGCGTTCCGACAGTTCGCGCAGACTGCGGTAAGCGTGGCTGGCGTGCAGGGCGGCGAGGCCGGTCCGGGCGGCTTCTTCCTCTTCGCGCAGGGTTTCCAGCCGGGCTTCCGACTCCTCCTCCTGCGTTCTCAGCTCGCCGGTCCGCTGTGCGGCGTCTCCGGCCGCCCGGCGTCGCTGCGCGAGGATTTCCAGCTCCCGGCTCACCGCCTGCGCCGAGGTGCGCAGGACACCGGACAGGTAGCCGCGGTAACTGGTGAGGAAGGTACGCAGTGCCGTATCGGTGCGCTCCAGACGGCCGAGTTCGTCGCGTACGGCGTCGAGGTCGTGGAGGTTGCGCGCGACCTTCTCGACCACGTCCTCGTCGAGTCCCGGCAGGGTCTCGCTCAGCAGGGAGGCGAGTCCTCCGTGCTCGATGCGGTCCCCGACCGTGGGCCGCCGCAGCCGGTGGAGGAGCTGGGTGAGGTTGCGGTAGCGGGTCGCGTCGGTGATGCCGAACAGCTCCCGGGCCACCCGCGAACGGTGGACGACCGCGCGGTCGGTGACGTTGTCGGAGCCGACGATCTCCTTGAGCCGGTCGACCGGCAGGGGCCTTCCGCCCTCGACCAGGTGCAGGTCCTCACCGACGCGCAGCGGGGTGACGAAGAATGTCGGCAGCGCCTTCTGCGTCGACTTCGAGGCGCGGATGGCGGCGCCGAGGGTGAGGTGGCGGTGGCCGCCGCCGTCGGTCGTGCCCCGGAATTCCCCCCACAGGTAGCCGAGACGGTTGGTCTGCTCGAACCCGTCCAGCATCAGCCAGGCGAGGGTGGTCCGACCGGTGCCTGTCGCGTCCAGTGCTCTTGAGTCGCCGTCCAGCAGATACGGGAGGAGCATTTCCAGGGCCTTGGACTTGCCCGCGCCGTTCTTGCCGCGGAGCAGCAGTCGTCCGTCGCCGAAGGCGAACTCCTGCTCGTCGTACTGCCAGACGTTCTGGATGCCCGCGCGGTGCAGCCGGAAGCGGGTGCCGGCGGTCGTCGCGGGGCCGGAACGCGGCAGCGGGACGAGGCCACGCGCATCGGTGGTCACAGCGGCAACTCCTCCTGGACGTCGGCGCCCTTTCGGGCTGCGGTGGCCGGGCGCATGGTCACGTGGGTGGCGTAGCGTGCCGCCGCGGCCAGCAGCACCCAGCCGTCGCCGCGGGGACGTGCTCCGCGGACATCGGTCACGGTGCGTCCTTCCGGTGCATCTTCGGCGTACCCCTCCGGCAGGCCGTCTCCCTTGGCACGCAGCCGGTCGGTCCGGGCCATCAGCCGCATGCGGGCCAGCAGGTCCAGCACGGCCTCCCGCAAGGCCGGGATGTCCTCCAGGTAGCCGCGCTGCCAGTTGCTGCGCTGTCCGTATTCGGCGACCAGTTCGGCCAGCAGCTCGTCCATGAGGCCATCCGGGACAGCCACCCCGATGACGAGCGTCCCTCCGGTCGCCGGGTGTCCGGGCTCCTGCGGCCGAAGCCGCTCCACGAGTCGTTCCACCAGCAGCAGCGCGGCCTGCGCGACCGTCCCGGTGCCCGGCAGGTGCAGATCCGTCAACTCGTCCTCGGGGTCCACCAGCGCCACTCCCTCGGCGCGGATCTCCATCTCCAGGCCCAGAAGTTCGGAGAACGCCTGCGCTTCGCGGCGCTGCCGGGTGCGCAGCCAGTCGCGTTCGGCGTCGGTCAGCTCGTCGAGGTAGACGACGGGTGTCTCGACGAGCATCCGGCGCACATAGGTGCGAGGTCCGCCGAATCCCGGGTCCGCTGCCCGCCGGACCAGGTCGGCGCCGTCACGGGCCTGGGCGAGCGGGCCGGCGACGGCGACGCGGGCCAGCTCGCGGTTCACTGTGATCAGGGCCTCTCCGCCCGAATCCTGCGCGAGCGCGGCCACATGGCCTTCGGTTTCGATCAGGACGCCCCACTCGACGAGCTGCCGCAGAGCTGCGACCAGGGTCCGTTTCCCGGCGGCCCTCCCTGTCCCCTCCAGCTCGATCTCCGCGTCGGCCGCGGCGGCCTTGATGTCGGCCACCAGCTGTGACAGCAGCAGTTGTTCGGGTGCGGTCACCAGCACGGACAGGGCCAGCGCGAGGCAGGCGTACGTGTGCGGGGTGAAGGGGGTGCCGGTGGAGCGCTCCAGCCGGTGGCCCGCGCCTGCTCCCAGCCCCGCCTTGAGCAGCCGGGCGTAGGAACTGTCGACCAGCAGGCGGTAGCCGAGCACCTGCTGGAACCGCTTGCCCAGCCAGTCGGCATGCCTGCGGATCAGCGGGAAGAGGTCGGAGTGCGGGCCGTCCGAGGTGACCAGCGGGTGGGCGAGCAGCAGCCGGGCGGCGCTGCGGCGCTCGGCGGCCAGGGCGACGTCGTGTGTCGAGGGGAGGGTCATGACACGCTCACCTCCGCATCACTGTCGGCCGCGTTGGCGGAGGTACGGCCGACGTCCAGTTCCAGGTCGTCCAGCAGCAGGTTGCCGTCGGCCGAGTGCAGGACGCACTGTGCGCCTGCTGTGCGTCGCACGGTGAGCCGGATGCCTAGCTCGGCGTTCTCGCTGTGCGCCTGGTCGAGGCCGAATTCCGTCGCGTCCGTTCCGTTCGTGCCGGCGCGACGCCTCAGCTGCGCGTTCCCGAGTGCGGTGGCCAGCAGTTCCAGGAGCAGACCGAGCGCTGCGGAGGTGAGGCGTACCTCGGCGAACCGGCCGGATGCGCTGCGCAGTTCGTCCGCCGCCGCTGCCCGGGCCGCCGCCCGCTCACGGGCGGCCTCCCGCAGCCGCCGCTTCTGCGCGGAGTGGTCCTCCACCGCGGACGTCCGGCCCCGCTGGGCGCGGCTGCCCCTTTCCCGCAGGGCCACCGGAACCTCGACCACCGGGCCGGTCCACCAGCTCGTGTAGGCGGGCACCACCTCGTCGGTGGCCGGGGGTATGCCCAGATGGCGGGCGCCGTAGAGCCCGAAGGCGGCGACGGCGATGTCGTGCGCGTCCTGCGGCGCCGCTTCATCGAACCAACGGGCCAGCCGCAGCAGGTCCTTGCGCCGGGACATCTCCCCGGTGGCCGACCGCAGCATCCGTTTGGCGTTGGCGAGCAGCGACTGCAACGCACGCAGGGTGGCGTCCCGTAGTTGATCGACCTGGCTGCCCTGCCCGTCGGTGTCGCTGAACCAGCCGCGCAGGCCCTCCCAGTCCGCGTACTCGCGCCCACGGCTGCGCTGCACCCGTATCTCCAGGCGGCCCTCGCCCTGCGGCGAAAGCCCGGTGAGGCCCTGCGCATGGGTGTCCAGCCGGCCCAGTAGGCCCGGAAGGTGCGGCCACAGCGTGTCCAGTGCCGCCGAGATCCGGGGTGCGCGGAACGCCACGTCCTCTGTGATCGCCTCGACGTAGTCGAGCAGCAGCTCCTTGAAGCCCTGGTACTCGGCGCTGTCCAGGTCGTACCGGGCCAGCACCTGACCGAGGTAGGCGTAGAAGTCCCGCACGGAGTCCGCAAACTCGGTGAACTGCACGAACAGCGTGCTGACCCGCTCCAGCCCGTCCTGCGGTTCGATACCGCCCGGCGCGGTCACGAGGCCGGCCAGCTCCCTGAGCCCGCGCTCGACCAGCGCGAGCAGCTCGTTGCTCACCTCGCGGGCGGCGTCGACCTCGGCCAGGACCCCGTCGGCGTCCCGCTGAATGCGCTCGCCCAGCTTCGACAGCTGGTAGCGCGCACGGGACCGCTGGTACTCGCTGATGCTGGACGCCTTCACAGTGTGGCTACTGCGCAGCAGGTTGCCCCACCGCACCAGCTGTTCCAGCCGGATAGTGAGGGTATCGGCGTCAAGCCCAGTGCCAGGGCCCCCGGCGTGGCGCAGCTTCGCCAGGACGTCCGGGACGGCCAGGTCCGCCAGCAGGGTCCCGCAGAAGACCCGCATGATCGCGACGTGCTCCAGCCGCTCGGGCGCGCTGAGGTACGTGTACGCGTCCAGCCGCCTCCGCGCTCCGTCGTCGTCAGGGGCCGACGATGCGCCGGGTGCTGGTGCCTTCATATCGGCGATATTACGTGGGGTGTTCGGCCATCGCCGGTGTGTTGCTGTAGATGCTCCTGGGTTGTGCGGAAGCGGCTTCCGTATCCTCCTGACGGCCGGGGGGACATAGAAGCTGCCTCTACTTCCCTGCTGCCGCGGATACGGGCCGACGGCTGGTCAGGTCCGTCGGCACTGTTCGTGGGTTCGGCTACTTGTGCGGAGGCGTGGGCCAGGGTGTCCCGTTCGCGGCCGCGTCGAGGAGATCGCCGAGACGGAGCCAGGCAGTGGGTCCCGCGTAGCTGGCTGGGCTTGTCGCGAACCGCTGCCATGCTTCGGCGCGGTCGCCAAGGGCTGTGCGTACGACCGAGGTGACCGCTGGGTGCGCTGCCTGGCCGCGGGGTCCTCTGGCTTTGAGGGCGGTCCAGGCAGGCAGAGCGCGGATGAGCTCGGAATCGTCCGTTGGCAGGCTCAGCACGGTGCTTACCCAAGCCTCCCGGAGGTTCGGGCCGCCACCCAGGTGTCGGCGGAGGTTCCGGGTGAGGTCCAGCAGTGCACGCTGCGGGTCTGAGTGACGCTTCAGCACGTCGGCGAAGGACAAGTCACGGTGGTACGCACGGGACGCGAAGGACAGCAGGGCCTTCTCCACAACAGCATCGTCGCCTTCATGCCGTCGCAAGTACTCGTCGAGCACAGCGTCCGGAGCGTCCGCGAGATTCCGCACGGTGATCTGGTCCGGCTTGCCGAGGGATGCTGCGCGTGCCGGACCAGGATCCGGGAACGGCTCGGCGGTCATCCGCTCGACGCCGTCGAGGAGTTCACGAGCTTGCTGCGCGTCCGAGTCCAGCCCGTACCTGCCGTGGTCCCCACGCCCGGCCAGCCCTCGTTTCGCCTCCCGGCAGATCAGACGGGCCTTCTCCTTCACCTGCGGGGTAATTATCGGCAGGTGCTGCAACAGGTCGTGCACCCAGCGAAGCTCTCTTGCCGAGCGGACCGGCGACTTGGGGTCGGGTTCCCACAGCTCCAGCGCCACGGCCGCGTGCTCGGCGAAGTTTTGGGCCAGGGAGGTCAACTGGTCCGCGGAGGCTCGCCACGAACGAGGCTTCCCGTAGTGCCGTGCCAGGTCGGGGTTGAGGATGTACCGCCACCTGCCGTCTGCTGCAAGCGCAGCGCTGGATATGGCAGCCCGGCAGCCGTAGCGCAGACCGTACTTGTCATTCGTCAGGAGCTCGTCGATGTGCTCGCGCTGCCGGGGAGCGACTTCAGCCAGGTCATTCGCGAAGTGCTCTCGTACCTCTTGCTCCGTTGCCCCGTCCCGACGCATGCGGCACATCCGGGTGGTGAGTACGGAGAGCGGAAAGGACGCGAGGTCGTCCTGGGCGATCTCCTCAAGCAGTTCCGGCTCAACGTCCCAGGGGAAGCTGCCCAGCAAATGCTCTCGGATGACGTATCCGGCATCCTTGTCGTCGGACCAGTTGACGAGGAGCCGGTGGTGTTCGGGATGCGCGGTCAAGACCTGCTTCCACATGGTGCGCCAGGCCTGCTCGGCGGCTTTCAGCCGCTTCAGCCAAGTCGACGTGTCCTCACCGTCTTTCTCGTCGACGAGAGGGTAGGACGGCAGCAGATCGAGAGCTGCACTGATGACGGTGCTGTGCAGTCCCTGTTGCCGCAAGACCAGTTGGGCGTCCTTCGGCGTGTCGAGGAGCTCGACCGTCATGGGTCGCTGATGCGGCTTCCGCTCGCGCAGTGCCTCGGCGACAGCGTCAGCCAAGAGGTCGCTCGCCTGCGCCGAGCCGAGGCGGCCGAGCTGGACGGCGGTACAACGCCCCAGCGACTCATGCCGCAATTGCGGTGAGCAGGAGGCGTGTGAGAGAGCCAGTAGCGCCAGATCCATGGGTGGTCCGTAGAACGGATCCGACTGCGGCGGCATCCGGGCCAAGTCACTGTCAATCGCGGCTTTCAGCAGCCACCACGGGGCAGAGTCGCCGTAAGGGCCGCGCAACAGCGCTTCCAGCAACTGTCGTCGCTCCAGTCCCTCCTCCATCGACCGGGCTCGCTCGGCGGCCATCAGCGCGGGCGGGTCGTCTGCCCCGCTGTCCGCTGCGAGCGCGCACAGGAAGTTCAGGGGGAGACTGGGGGCGGATCCACCGCTGTCCATGAGGCTCCGATCCGTGTACGAGAAGTTGTCTGAGGGCTCGTCCGAGTCCCCGTCTGAGTGACTGACCGCCTTCTGATCGAAACGAGAGCCGCAGTACTTCGGGACGGGAGCGTCTCCTCATGGTGCAGCAGGGCACTGACAACGACGTCATCTACGGTCGATGCAGGCCGTACAGAGGTGAACCGTCCCGGGTGAGGTGGAGGCTCGATCCCATGTAAGGATCAGAGTCATGGCGCGTCTTTCCGCGCCCAGGGTGCAATGCCTACCGTGGGCGTCGCTTCGGCGGCACTGGACCGGGAATGACGTCGAGGTTCATGTGCTCCTTGAACAGATGCACCAGGTTCGCCCCGTCCAAGAGTTCCAGCCGCCCGTGCTCGTTGGCGAACGCCTCGCTGGCCCGGTCGAACCAGGAAGTCGTCACCAGGATGCCCCTTGGCCGCACGCTTGTGCTCCACCACGCCGGCGAGCGCGGAGACGGTAGCGCACCACCCTCATGCCCGCCGCAACGGCGGCCGACAGCGGTATCGCCCGCGGACTGCTGGAGGACAGCGAGCTTTTCTCTCTTCCCACAGTGAACGGGACAGCTACGCGGCACGGCTGGAGGAGCTGCTGGCTGGGCTGGAGTGGGCAGGCTTTGATCTGCCGGAGGCGTGGGACACCGACTTCGATCCGGAGCAGGGCGTGCAACTGTTCGCCATCCTCTGGCGGGGGGACGTGCGCTGGTTGTTCAGTACAGCCCTCATCAAGGTGTTCTGGCTCTGCAGCCCTTCGAGGACGTGATGGGAGACTGGTTCGAGTCCTACTCCCTGTTGGAGGAGGCCGTCGAGATACCCGGTGGGCCCCGGGCAGGAGGGCGTCACCGCTGTTGAGGCCGCTGCCGGGAAGGAGGGCTGCTGGAAGCTGCCCATGTGCGGGTTGCCGAGACGGCACCGCCTGAGGCCAAGCAGGAGTTCACACTGCGCAGGATCCACCGGATCTTCCAGCCGGCGGCAGCTTTCAGGGGTCTGCCGCTCACCGATGTGCTCCGGGAAGTCACCGAGAACGAACAATTGGGCAGCTACCTGCAGTGGGTGGTTGGCATGGCCGCCGTGATGTCGCGCCCGATGTCGTGCCCGCCGCAGCCGCTCTGGGCGTGGCCGCCTGGTGCTGGCGCAACAACACCGCGGTGGAAGCTCACTACCTGGAAACAGACGTACTGATGGCGCGCGTCAACATTGCCGTCACCCGCATCACCCAGCAGCACGTCTGCCCTGTCGAAGGCATCCACTGGGACGCCATCAAGGACGCTCTGACGGACCCGAAGTGGACTCTTCCCGACGGCACTTTGATCCGTTCCCTGTTCGGCGAGGGCTGGGCGGAAGTAGCCTCCACCGTCACAGCTGAACTCGATCGCTGGCGCAGGCTCGACCAGGAGGTACTCGGCCCCGAGACCACGTTGATCCTGATAAGCATCGGCGGCTCCACCAGCTACACCGGCTCCTGGTGGGGGCAGGGACGATGGCACAGCATGTGCTCTCGCGTCATCGACGACGCTCTCGCTGCCGGGCTGCCTTTGCCGGCGCCCTACGACCAGCGCGGCCGGGATGCTCTCATCCCGACCTCGACGAAGCGCCGGACCGGCTCCCTGACGCCGTCCTCGACTGGCTCATCGACCTCCCGGACGCCGGCATCGACGGGCCCTGCGGTTTGCGCATGAACGAGGTGACACGACCGCCCCAGCACTGCTGGGATCCCTACTGGCTCCCTGAGGGAGCCCTCTGAAGCTGAGGTTGCCCGACTGGTTCCGGGGCGACTTGCACCGCAGGTCCCCCACCTGGCTGTGATGACGGGCCTGTAGACGCTTGTTGTACTGTCCGAAGGCGGGTCTGTCCACGTCCCGGCACCGGTGCCCACTCGGCTTCCTGGCGTATCCGGCCTTGGGGAAGCCGCAGCCCGGCGGCTTCTGTCTCGGGCCCATGCCGGGCCTGACGAAGCACATCAAGGGGCGGTGCCACCGTTCTCGAAGAAGGAGTGCAAAGCCGCATCACCGACACCTGCAGGGCACCGCCCCTCAGGCCGGTACAGGTACCGAGACTCACCGAAGGACCCCTGAATGAGTGAGCACCCCCGACACTCTGCCCCCGCGGTGGCCTGTCCCTCTCGCCGCGCCCGCCCATGACCGCGCCCTGTTCGCGCGGGCGATGCGGGACATGCTCCTGACTTGGCATGCCCGCGGAATGCTGGCTGAACATGCCGTTGGCTACGTCCCTGGGCAGGGCACGGACAGGCGTGCTCCCCGGGAGGGCGCGGGTTGTGCAGCAGGGCGGTTGAAAGCTCCGGAATCACCTGGATCGCCTGCGCTCAGGATAGTTGGTGCGACAACGGCGCAGGCGCGAGAGAAATGATTGTCAGGGTGTCTCTATCGTCTTGGCCGAACGTAGTCGGCTCTGTGCCCCGCGTCCGTCAGCCGCCAGTGAGCAGGCGTTCGCGCTCGGCCGCCACGATTTCCCGCGCCAGTTCAGCGTCCGTGATATCGAACGCTTCCGGGGCGCTGTCGGCGGTTTCGGAGACGCGGGCGAACTCCGCGAAGAGTTGATTCTTGCGCGCCAGTATCTCGATGATGCGTTGGTCGACGCCTTCTTCGGAGAGCAGGCGGTGTACTTGTACCGAATTGAGCTGCCCCATCCTGTGGGAGCGGCCGATTGCTTGCCATTCGGTCGTCGGCTTGAGCTGGGGTTCGCAGATCACGACGACTGATGCCGCCTGGATGTTCAGACCTACGCCGCCCGCCACGATCTGGGTGACGAGGACGGCCCCGTGGGGGGCCTGGGAGAACTCGTCGACCATGCTCTGTCGCTTCGCGGCGGATACGGAACCGGTCAGGGGCCCGAAAACCTTCCCCGGGAGGACCGACGCCACTTCGTCGAGGACATTACGGAAGTACGAGAAGACCAGCACCTTGCGCTCGTTGTCCTCCGCCTCCTGGACGATGTCGATGAGGCGCTGCATCTTCTCGGATTTGACGCCGGCGAGCAAAGCGGCCTGGCGCATGGCCGCGAAATTGCCTTCGATGACAGCCGCTCGGTAGCGCTGCTCGTCGGCGCTGGACATCGGCATCCACTCGTCGACCTCGACCCGCTCCGGAAGTTCGGTGAGGACGTCTTCCTGGTTGCGCCGCAGGTAAGCCGGGGCCACCTGCTTCCGGAACTGGCGAGGAGCGAGCTCCGAGGCACTGATCGACAGGTCCGGCCGGAGGTAGCCGACGAGATTGCGGAATTCCTCAATCCTGTTCTCCAGCGGGGTGCCGGTCAGGAGGACTGCTCGCTCCGACATGTGGATGAGGGCCGTGGAGCGCCGGGTGCGCCGGGCATCCGGATTCTTGATGTAGTGCGCTTCGTCGAACACCAGGCATGCGGGTGCGGCGCGTTCGGGTATCCGTCCCTCCATCCAACCGAGGGTGTCGTAGGTGGTGACCGCGACTCCGCCGTTGCGGATCCAGGATTTCAGTGCGTCGTCGCGACCTGGCCCGTGCAGGCGGTACGCGCGCAGATCGGACTTCATCCGGACTTCGCGCACCCAGTTGGTCACAACGGCGGCGGGACACACCACCAGGAAATGGGAGGAGCCCTTGGCGTGCAAGTGGGCGAGCACGGCGAGTGATTCGACCGTTTTCCCCAAGCCCATCTCGTCGCCGATGATGACCTTCCGCTGCACGATCGCGAAGCGTGCGCCGAATGACTGGTACCCGCGGAGAGACGCCTTGAGATGGCTAGTGTCGAGCTTGAGGTCCCTGACCGCGGCGACGATCTCGGCCGGCAGGTCCCCTTGGCTCTTCTCGGCGTCGTCCGCCAGGAATCCGAGCTCCGCGAGCATCGCGAAGTAATCGGCCGGCCGGGCGCTGAAGTCCTCCCAGGGATCACCGTCTGCGACGTCAGCCCCACCGTCGAGCACCGCCCCGCGGCGCTCGACGGCCGCCAGCGCGGCACGCAACTCGGCGACGGTCCGGGCCTGGGGGACAAGAACCACGTTGGAGGTCCGGGGATCGAGACCCTGGAGGAGCGGTCGTACCGCGTCGGCGGCGGCGAGGTCCGCTGTCGCGCTGCGGATCGAGCGTGCCGCGTCCCACGCCCGCAGCGCCGTGAGGAGCTTCGTGGTGGCCTGGGACCGGTTCTTGATGTCGATGCGGACCGGCATCTCGTCCAGCGTGGTCTGCCAGATGGTCCGCGCGGCGCCGACCATCCGGTTGCCCGTCGTCTCACCGACTTTGGGAAGCGATCGAATCCGTGATCTCTGGTCGAGGACCTGCTGCACGTTCCCGATCCCGGCATCGATCAGCGCGTTGATGCGCAGCTGGCCGCTGGTTGCGTCCTTGAGCCGCTCGACGGGCATTTCGGCGAGCAGCTTGCGCACCTCAGCCTGCCGGACGGCATTGCCGGCGGCGCTGACTGCCGTCCTGAACTCGTTCTCGCGGTGCAGGGCCCGGTCCATCGCGGCGAGCGCGGTCCTGGCGGCGTCCAGTTCATGCCGTTCGACGAGTTCGGCCCGGGCGCCGAGGCGGTGGCCGAAGCCGACGGCGTCATCGAGGACGGCCGGGAGTCCGACCGAGGGGAAGGCACTTCCGCCCCGAGCCGCCAGGCTTTCCAGCTCGGTGACGAGCCGGGTGCTCGCAACCTGCTCGTGAAGCGAGACCAGGTAGGCCGCAGCCTGCCCCGCTTCGTTCTTGCGGCTCTTGCCCGAGAACATCCGGCGGGCACCGAACAGCGCCCGGACGGCCGTCAGCGCCCGGTCGGCGTCGCCGGTCAACTGGTGGATGCCCTGCTGGACAGGGGCACTGAGCTCCGGAAGAGCCCGGCGTCGGGCCAGGGAGGTCACCAGGTCGGCATCGGACGGCGTGAGCTGCAGTACGTGCCATGCGGTGCTGCTCCCGGTCCCGAGTGACGTCACGCGCCCGAGGAGCCGCCTGGCGGCGTCCTCCGCCGCTCTCTCGACCGGCTCACGCTGCTCGACGATCTGCACCGCGAGCTTGCGCCACCCGCTGATCTCCTCCACCACACCACGCAGGTGCTGACGTGCTTCTCGCTCCATTACCCCCGCCACTCGCACGACCTCTGGGAAGATTAGCGACCCCGGTTGACGAAGTCGACGGGACCAGGGAACCGCCGGAACGTCCGAGTAGCGTTCGCCGGCCGCCAAGCAGGAGGTTGTGTACGTGCTGCTCGAGGAGCTCAAGCCGGGACTGCGGATCAGCGGACTCATACCGGCGGAGGCAGTCACGGTCATCGCCGCCCAGTGGCACGGTGCGAACGCGGTCGAGCTGACCTACAAGACCGCCGGGGGCGGCCTCGACCAGCGGGTCGTCTTCCGCAAGGACGAGGACAGGTTGAGCGTGACGCACAGCGGCAGCCGCGCCTTCGACATGTCCGCCGGCGACTTCAGACTGGCCGCGGAAGCCCAGCGGATCTCACTGGCCGGCCTGTTCGACCCGATGCTCGCCGTGGCGACCAGCGACGTTCAGCCGCTTCCGCACCAGATCCGCGCCGTGTACGGCGAGCTCCTGCCCCGTACACCGTTGCGCTTCCTGCTCGCCGACGATCCGGGCGCGGGAAAGACGATCATGGCTGGCCTCTACATCAAGGAACTCTTGCTACGCGATGACGTCAAACAATGCCTGATCGTGGCCCCGGGAGGCTTGGTTGATCAGTGGCAGGACGAGCTCTTCTTCAAGTTCGGCCTCCGTTTCGACCTGCTCACGAACCAGCTCATCGACTCCCAGCCGCATGTCAACGTCTTCGAGACCCACTCGCTGCTGATCGCCCGCATGGATCAGCTCTCCCGTAACGAGCAGCTGAAGGCACAGCTCCAGGAGACGGAGTGGGACCTGATCGTCGTCGACGAGGCGCACCGCATGGGTGCCCGCTACTTCGGTGGCAAGGTGGAGAAGACCAAGCGGTTCCAGCTCGGCGAGATCTTCGGCGAGATCACTCGTCACCTGCTCCTGATGACGGCGACCCCGCACTCGGGGAAGGAGGAGGACTTCCAGCTCTTCCTCACCCTGCTGGACCGTGACCGGTTCGAGGGCAGGCAGGGGAGAAGCGCCGACGTCAGCGGGATCATGCGGCGCATGATCAAGGAGGACCTGCTCACCTTCGAGGGCAGGAAGCTCTTCCCCGAGCGCATCGCGGAGACCGTCCCCTACGAGCTCACGGCACTCGAGTACGACCTGTACGAGGACGTCACCCACTATGTCCGCGAGGGGATGAACCGCGCCGGCCGCATCGGCGGCAAGCGCAGGAACACGGTCGGTTTCGCGCTCACCGTCCTGCAGCGACGTCTGGCCTCCAGCCCGGAGGCGATCTACCGGAGCCTCGTGCGGCGTACCGAGCGCCTGCAGCGCAAGAGGCAGGAGATCCTTCACGGGACCTACCGCGAGAGCATGCCCGCCATAGATCCCGCCGACTTGGACACTGATGAGCTGAATGCCGAAGAGATCGAAGAGCTGGAGGAGGAACTGCTCGATGCCGCGACGGCGGCGGAGACGGTCGAGGAACTCGACGTCGAACTCATCGAGCTGAGGGCGTTGGTGAAGACGGCGCAGCGGGTCCGGGAGGCAGGTACGGACCGCAAGTGGACCGAGCTGTCCGCCCTCCTCCGCGACCACGCGCTGGTGACGGACGCCAACGGCCGGCCCCGGAAACTCATCATCTTCACCGAGCACCGCGACACCCTCAGCTATCTGCAGGACAAGATCGGGTCGCTGCTGGGCGAGCCTGGTGCCGTCAGGGCCATCCACGGCGGCGTACGCCGGGCGGAGCGGCGGCAGATTACCGATGAGTTCACCAAGAACCGTGATGTGCGGATTCTGCTGGCCACCGACGCCGCCGGCGAGGGACTCAACCTGCAGGCCGCTCACCTGATGGTCAACTACGATCTGCCCTGGAACCCCAACCGCATCGAGCAGCGCTTCGGCCGCATCCACCGCATCGGCCAGGAGGAGGTCTGCCGGCTTTGGAACCTCGTCGCCTCCAACACTCGCGAGGGTGAGGTCTTCACGCGCCTGCTGGAGAAGCTTGACCAGATGCGCGAGACGTACGGCGGGAAGGTCTTCGACGTCCTGGGGCAGGCGTTCGCCGAGACCCCGCTGCGGGACCTGCTCCTCGACGCCGTCCAGTACGGTGAGCAGCCGGCTGTCAGGAATCGGATGTACGAGGTCATCGACAGCACTGTCGGAGACGGCCTCAAGGGCCTCCTGGACGAGCGTGCGCTCGCTGTGGAGCACTTCTCGGACGCCGATCTCCGCGCCCTGCGTGCCGAGATGGACGAAGCCCGCGCCCGACGTCTTCAGCCCCACGACATCGCATCGGCCTTCAAGGGCGCCTTCACCCGGCTCGGCGGCCGGATCGTCGCGCGCGAACAGGGGCGCCACGAGATAGCCCACGTGCCGCAGCGCGTCCGTTCGGCAGGCAACGGGCCCATCGCCACCAGCTACGATCACATCACCTTCGACCTCGACCATGTCCGGCCCGACGCCCGTGCCCACGTCGACCTGCTCGTCCCCGGCCACCCGCTGCACGACGCCGTCATGGCCGAGACCATCCGGACCTTCGAGGGCGCACTCAACCGGGGCACCGTCCTCGTCTCGGCCACCCTCGAAGAACCGCACCTCCTCGTCGGGATGGTCGAAGAGGTCGCGGATGCCACCGGTGCGTCGGTGGCCCGACGGTTTGCCTACGTCTACGTCGACAGCCGCGGCACTGTGCGGCCGGCCGGCCCCGCGCCCTACCTCGACTGCGCCGATGCGCCCGACGGCGCGTCGGCTGACATCGCGTGCGGTCTTCCCTGGCTCGCGGATGCCGAGGCCAAGGCGACCAGCTGGATCATTGCCAACCGACTTCCCGCGTATCTGGCCGAGGTCCAGCCCCGTCGCCTGGCAGAGTTGGTCAGGACCCGTGAACTGGTGACCAAGCGCCTGACCTCCGAGAAGGAGCGGCTGCTCCTCGACGCTGCGGCGGCCTCCGAGAAGGAACGGAGGGGCGAGAAGCCCAAGGAGTCCTCCGCGAGCCTCCACCGCAAGGCTGCCGGGCTCGATGTACGGCTCCGGAAGCGTCTCGCGCTGCTCGACCAGCAGCAGTCGATGTCGACGAAGCCGCCGCAGATACTCGCCGCGGCGCTTGTGCTGAGCGTCCCTGGTCCGCCCTCTCGCAAGTGGTGATCGCTCGTGTGTGATCACGGGACGGCGTGAAGCGCGGCGGAGATGCGATTCGGGCTGATCCGCAACAGGTTGAGCACCCGCCGGCGCTCACCGGTTCCCGCGTGCTGAGCCGCCCACCAGGACGGGGCCTGGTGAGGCCTGGCTATGCTGCGGGTTGTCTTAACGGAGTTTGGCGGACACCAACCGCGACAATCCCGACCGCCGAATCCGGCTGAGCTTCCTCGGCGGCCGGTAGACCGATGGCCCGGCAGGCCGGCGACCGACGGAGCGGGCCCTACGCGGAATCGGCACCGCCCGATTCGACGAAGCGGGCCGGATGCGCCGACGCCCGGCGAGCACCCGCTTTGTTGCCGGCGACGGGTACGGCGTCGGGGACGCCCTCGTGGATCACCAGGACGGCGGTGCCGCCGTCATCGGTGTCGGTGAGCGTGGTGGACGTGGTCATCGTCCCGCGCAGCGTGGGGCCCTCGGTCTCGAACTCGAGCATCTCCGCCACCTGTTCATCCGGCACGAGCCTCGCGAAGTTGCCGTGGTAGATGTCGGTGCGCTCGGCGGACTTGCCCGGCGCGTCCGGTGCGTCGCACGTGAGCGAGCCCTGGAACCGGCCGCCCTCGCGCGCATCGAACTCGTGCACCTCGCCCCGCACACCCGGCGGCACCCGCCACCGCGCGATCGCCTCCGCACTCACCAGCGCCCGGTGGTCCACCGGGCGGGGCGCGTTCAGCAGACGGGAGACCCGCGTCGTGTACACGGTCCCATCGTGCCGTCGAGGTGCCCGGACGCCATCACGTCCGACGGCACCGTCCCCGGTCGGTCACTGCTCGCCGCGGACGACGGTGACGGGGCAGTCGGCGTGGTGGAGCAGGGCCTGGCTCACCGAGCCCAGCAGCATCCCGGTGAAGCCGCCGTGCCCCCGGGCCCCGGTCACCAGCAACTGGGCCTCCCTGCTGGCGTCCAGCAGTGCGTGGCGCACCCGGGACCGCTCCACGAGCAGTTCCACGGACACCTCCGGATGAGCGGCCCGCCAAGGAGCCAGGGCCTCCTCCAGCCGGTGCCGGTGCTTCTCGCGGAGTTGGTCCAGGTCCACCACCACGTTCAGCGGGGCGCCAGGCCCCTCGTAGGGTGTCGGCTCGTTCAAGGTGTTCCACACGTGCAGGGCGACCAGCCGGGCCCCGCGCAGCGCCGCCTCGACGAAGGCGAATTCGGCCGCCGCCGCACCGGCCGCCGAGCCGTCCGCGGCAAGGAGCACGGGCCCCTGCGGATCGGGGCGTCCCCGAACCACCATGACCGGGCAATGCCCGTGGGCGGCCAACTGCACGACCGTCGAGCCCAGCAGCAGATCCCCGAACCCGCTGCGGCCCCGTCCGCCGAGCACCGCCAGCACCGCGTGGCGCGACTCGCTCCGCAGCACCGTCAGGGCGCCCCCGGACACCACGGTCCTGGTCACCTCCAGTCCCGGCGCCACGACGGCGGCCCGCTGTTCCGCCTGCGCCAGGGCGCCGCGGATCGTCGGGTCCAGGTCGGAGTGACGACTGAAGGCGTGCACGATCCGCAGCTGTGCGCCGCGCAGCCGGGCTTCACGGGCCGCGACGTCCGCCGCGGCGAGACTGGACGGCGATCCGTCCACTCCGGCGATCACCGTGTCATCCACTGCTCACTCCCGTCCGGGCCGGGACACCCCGTGCGGATGCGTCGCCGGTACGGTGCCCGGCCCGCACGCACCGAGTACCCACGGGCCGGAGCCCGTACCGGCCCGAAAGCCCGAAAGCCCGGAAGCCCTAAAGGGGGAGCGGCTACGCGTCCTTCTCCGCCTTCCCGCTGTCGCCGCGGACGACGGCCACCGGGCAGTGGGCGTGGTGCAGCATCGCCTGGCTGACCGAGCCGAGCAGCAGCCCGGTGAAGCCGCCCCGCCCCCGGGCCCCGACCACCAGCAACCGCGCCGTACGGCTCGCTTCGATGAGCGCTTCGCGGGTGCCGCCGTGCACGAGCTCGTGCCGGACCTTCACCCCGGGGTACCGCTCCTGGTGCCCGGCCAGCGCCTCGGACAGCAGACGCTCCTCGCCGGCCCGCAGATCGCCGGGCTCGCTCGCGTAGGGAGCCTCCTCGTCCTGCGGGGCCGGGGCCGGCGCGTTCCAGGTGGTCCAGGAGTGCAGCGCGACCAGTTCGGCGCCGCGCAGGGACGCCTCGGCGAAGGCGAAGTCGATCGCCTCCGCGCCCGCCGGGGAACCGTCGACTCCGACCACGACCGGCCCGTCCGCCGCCCCCGGCTCACGCACGACCAGGACCGGGCACCGCCCGTGAGCCGCCAGGTGCACCGCCGTCGACCCCACCAGAAGCCCGACGAAGCCCCCCATCCCGCGGGATCCGACGACCACGAGTTCCGCGGAGGCGGACTGCGCCTCCAGCACGGTCAGCGGTTCCCCCGTCACCACGGTGTGCGAGACGCCCACGTCCGGTGCCACCGACCTGGCGTGCTCCACCGCCTCGGCCACCAGCTGATCGGCCATGGCCTGCAGACCGCCCCCGGGCGGACCCACCGGCGAAGGGCCCAGCGGCACATGCATGGCAGGCCAGAGGAACGCGTGCACCACCCGCAGCTCGGCCTTGCGCCGCTGGGCCTCCTCGGCCGCAGCACCCACCGCGGCCAGGCTCGAGGCCGATCCATCGACTCCCACAACGACCAGACGACTCATGACGCCTCCCCAATCGGTATGTCACCACCATGATCCCATTGCGGAAGCCCGTAGCCATGGGCCCAACGGGCCACACCTCCGGAGGATCAGGGCCCTCCGGTGGTCCGCCCTCGTGAGGGTCGATTCCGTCGGGATCGTTTGTCCATCCGTGACACCACCCACCCTCTCGACGACATGGCGGGATGACACCATGTCCCCCACGGGGGCCGACCATCAGCGGGACGGCGGGACCCCGCCCAGAACGACGGATGACCAGAAGAGACCGGGAAGGGGACGGGCTGTGCCTGCTCCACGGATGAGCACCACGCCACTGCCGGGCATCGGCGTGAAGTACGACCTCACCACGCGTGAGCGCCAGCACCTTTCCGTGATCGCGCACCGGGACGGCGCACGCACGGTCAACATCTACCGATCCGACGACCCGGACGCCTGCGCCCAGTCGCTGCGACTGAACGTCGCCGAGTCGGCCGCCCTGATCGACGCGCTGACGCCCGCCCACCACAGCCCGAACCTGCTGCACACGACCGACCTGGGCCTGGTCGCGGAGCGCATCGAGCTGTCCGCCGCCTCCCACTGGAACGGCAGGGTGCTGGGCGAGACCAGGATGCGCACCGACACCGGAGCCTCGATCGTGGCCGTGCTGCGGCGGGCCGAGGCGATCCCGTCCCCGACGCCGGACTTCCGGCTTGCGGGCGGTGACACACTCATCGTCATCGGCACCCGCGAGGGCATCGAGACCGCCGCCGAGATCCTTGGACGGGAGTGAGCGCGCGCACTCCTCCGTGAGCTTCCGTCACCGCGCTGACGAAGGTGGCCACCGGCCGGCGGGCCGCTCGACGGGCAGGGCATCTCCAGGCCGTACCGCCGGTGCGCGGCAAGCGCGGCCGGCCCGGCTCAGCGGGCCCGCAGTCCCGTGCGGTCGTCGCGGAGCGGTTTGGAGGTCAGACCCGCCAGCCCGACGCTGACGAGCGTGACGGCACAGGCGACGAGTACGACTGCGGCACCTTCGAGGTCGACGAATGTGCCGAGCACATTGTTCATGAGCAACAAGGCCAGGCTCTGGACGAGCACGAGAACCGCCTGGACGCGGGACAGGTGGCTTTCCGGTGCTGCTGCCAGGACCAACGGCGCGATGTGCGCGGAGAAGATTCCGTTGCCGATACCGATGACCGAGCCGGCGGCCACCGCCCCCGCCGTGCCCGGTGCCAACGCCAGGGCGAGTACCCCCGCACCGGCCAGCACGAGCGCGCTCGCCGACAGCAGACCGGGCCGTCCCAGCGGACCGCGCTTCACCACCACCAGGGTGATCGCCACCATGCCCACGCCCTGCGCTCCGATCACGAGCCCTGCGGCTCCCGCGCCCCATTCCCGCTCACGGGCGAGCAGGGGGACCAGGAGCGACAGCACGGGCAACAGGAAGCCGGCCGCGAAACCAGTGAGGCAAAGACCCGGACGCAGCACCGGATGGGCGAAGGCCACGCGCACGCCGTCCACGGCCTCCTTGAGTAGACCGGTTGCTCCGGGGGACTGCGTTGCTTCATACCGCGGGCGGATGATCGCCAGGACGATCAGCGTGAAGGCGAAGGTGGCGGCGTTGAACACGGCCGCGCCCGCGAGACCGGCAAGGCCCACCAGGACGCCGCCCAGAGGTCCGCCACCCATGTTGATCACTTGGCCGCCGGCCTGTCGCAGGGACAACGCCCGCGGTAACTGTGCCCTGGCCACCAGCCGACGAGGCATGGACCCCGAGGCGGGCAGATAGAAGGCATCGACGACACCGACCGCAATGCCTGTCGTGATGAGCAACCAGGGCGGCGCTCCCAGGTGGTAGGCGAGGGCTGCCAGACCGAGCGAGGCGACCAGCATCGCCGCATCGCCGACGATCAGCACGCGACGCGCGCTGACCCGGTCGCTCACCGCGCCCCCGAGGAGAAGGAGCAGAACGCGGGGAAGCGTGATCGCGCTCAGCACCAAGCCCGCGACGCCCCCGCCGTACGCGCCGGCAGCCCAGCCGAGAGCAAAGTAGAAGACCGCGTTGCCCACGAGCGAGACCAGGATCCCGACGAGCCACCACAGGTAGGACCGAGGCAGCCGCTCCCGGGCCTGCGGGTGCCGCTCGTCACCTTGCGCGGACGGGACACCACGAACTGCCGCAGGAGACTCCGCGGTCTCATCACCGGTCGGCATCAGAACCCCTGACCAATGCCGTACCGGCCTCGGGACGAACGGTCCCAGCCACGCCTCACCCACCCATGTCGAGTCATCAGTTCATTCCGTCAGGGGTTCTCAGGGCCGTAGCACCTTGGCGCTACGGCGCGAGCCCGGTCCCCGCGGCTCAGGCCTGGCTGTCCAGCCGGACCGGCATCAGCAGCGAGAAGGTGTCCTCGTCGTCGGGCCGGCGGATCGCGAGCGGTGCCGTGGAGGCGCCGAACTCCAGGGCCAGCCGGTCGCGGGCCCCGGCGTCGAGGGCGTGCAGCAGGAACTCGCGGTTGACGGCGACCCGGTCCTGACCGTCGTCACCGTCCTCGCAGAGGACCACCGTGCCGTCGTCGGCCACCCCGAGCACGCTGACCTCGTAGGGCACCCCGTCCTGCTCGCGCACCTCGCCGGTACGGACGGGACCCGCCTCCACCGCCTTCCGGAAGGCCGCCACGTCGACGAGGGTCCGACGCCCGGCCGGCAGGTGGACCAGGCGCCGGTAGTCCGGGAACTCGTGGTCGAGGCACTGACCGGCCACCTGACGGCCGCTCTCGGTCTCCAGCGCCACCCGGTCACCGTCCACGGCGAGCCGGACGGGTTCGGCGCCGCCGACCAGTGCCCGCATCGCGTCGACGAGCGGCAGGGGCACGGTCACCTGCACCCGGGGCCCGCCGTGCCCGGTGACCGCGGCCCGCGCGACGGCCAGCCGGTACCGGTCGGTCGCCACGAGACGCAGGGCGTCGCCCTCGATGTCGAACAGGACCCCGCCGAGCATCGGCAGTTCGGGGTCCGTACCGGCGGCGAAACGGACCGCGTCCAACGCGGCGGCCAGCTCGGGCGAGGCAAGGGCCGGGTGGGCCGAGGAGGTACGGAGCGAGGTCATGGGTTTCTCCCTGTCGTCGAGTAGGGCTCGGAGCGTGGAGAACTCACCGCGGGCATCGGACAACCCCTGTTCCAGCCGACGCAGGTGCGCCTCCAGGAGCTGCCGTACGAGATCGGTGTCCGGTCCGGCCCACCCGGCCAGCACCAGCCGGATGTCGGCCAGCGGCATCCCGGCCCGGCGCAATCGTGCCAGCAGCCTGGCCTCGTCCGACTGCTCGGGCGCGTACCAGCGGTAGCCGCTGACCGGGTCCACCCAGTCGGGGACCAGCACCCCCGCACGGTCGTAGAACCGCAGGGCGCTCACGCTCAGGCCGCTGTCCCGGGCCATCTCACCAATGCTGCGCATCTCGCTCTCCACACCCGAGACCCTGCCGCCTCGACAAGGTCGAGGGTCAACCGGTGGCATGGCCAAGGCTCGTCCGCGTCACCTGGAGTGACGCGGACGAGCCCCTTGTCGCGATCAGGAACTTCAGTGCGCTACACGGCCATGAGCGCCACGAATGCGGCCCACTCGTTCCGGTCGACCCGCAGCACGGGCCCGTCGCCCACGGCCTTCGAGTCCCGTACGTACACGGCGTCCGAGCCGACAGCCACCTCTACGCAGTCGCCGCCGCTCGTTCCGCTGTAGCTGCTCTTGAACCAAGCGAGTTGACTGGACTGCTCGATGCCCTGATCGGTGCTCATAGCTCCCCTGCCATGCGCTCGATGAGACGGGAGGACTCCTCGGTGTTGAGGGCCTGTGTGCGCAGCATTCCATACCGCAGCCAGAACTCGCTGACCTCGTTCCGGTCGGACCTGACGCTTACGACGTCCTGTGCCTCGATGTAGACGAACTGCTTGCGGTCGGTCGACTCGGTCAGCACCATCGGCCCGTTGAGTCCGCTGTGGGCACCGCGGATCGTGGGCATGATCTGGAGTTCGACGTTGCGCATCTTCGAGCACATCAGCAGATGCTCCAACTGTCCTTGCATGACGGCAGTGCTGCGCACCACTCGCAGGATCGCTGCCTCCTCCACGACGAACACAAAGACCATGGGCGGGCTCTTGCGGCTCAGCAGCGCCTGACGCGCAAGGCGGGCCGCCACCCTTTGTTCGACGATCTCATCGGGCAGAGGCGGAAAGTGCGCTTCAAGCAGCGCCTGTGCGTATGCCTCGGTCTGGAGCAACCCTGGCACCAGCATCGGGTCGTACGAGAAGCGGCTGACCGCCTCGGCCTCCAGCAGGGCGAAGTCCTGGAAGAAGAAGGGAAGTTTGGCCCGGTCCACGTCCTCCTGGAGCACCCGCAGCGCCCCGCCCGCCTCCAGTACCCGCTCCGCGGCCTCCGTGAAGGCCGTCTTCGCCGGTCTGCGGCCCTGTTCGACGGAGGCGACCTGTTCCAGCGAGTAGTCGATCGCCTCGGCGAGGGCCTGCTGGGTGAGGCCCGCGCGTTCGCGGAAGAGGCGGACGAGCTTGCCGTAGGCGCTCCACGCCGCCGGACGTTCCTTGTCCGGCCCGCGTCGGCCGGTGGTTCCGCAGTCCCGCTGGGTCGTCCTGCTCATCGTGCCCCCGTTCTGTGCAGTGGTCCGTCGTGACGGCAACGACCGGTGAGCCGTTCCGGCCACGGACTTCGGCCCGTACACCTGCCGTACGAACCCGTACAGCGGCCGTACCGCGTGGCCGGGTACGGAAGTCCGACCTCGCCAGGCTATATGCGTGACGAGGCGGTTACTCCATGGAGTCGTCGAATGTCACCGCTGAACCCAGTACCCGCGTCCCGCAGTTCACCATGCGCCTCAGCAGCACCAGAAGCGGAGCCCATCGCGCACGACGCCTGGCCTCTCAGCAGCTTGGGTCCCGGGGAATCCCGTACGGCTCTGAGACGTCACGGTCCGTCGCGCTCGTCACGGCCGAGTCGGCGGCCAACGCCATCACCCACGGCCACACCCCCCCCAAAAAATTCGGCGAGAGCTGCTGACGCGGGAGGGCTTCGGTGGCCACACCCCGGGACTGAGCGTGGCGCCATAGGGCTTGAACGACAAGGTTGGAGCTGTGTCACATCTCTCCGATGGTCACGGTGCGGGTCCCGGGAGCGAAGTCGTCGAAGGACTGTCTCCAGGACTCGCCGGGCCAGTAGTAGGTCACCCGGCCCTCGGAGGGCCGGTAATGGGCGGTGTAGACCGTTCCCAACCCCTCGTCGTACCCGTACTGATACAGCGGCGGCTTCAGCATCGCCGCCACGTCCGTGCCCGCTGCGCGAACGGCGTTCAGCCGTTCCTGGGTCCGGGAGGACTGCTCCTGTTCGTCAGGCACCGGCATGTACTGGTGGTTGGCAGCGCACGCGTCCGGTGCCTTGGTCAGAGGGATGTCCGGCCCAGTGAACACCGTCACCGCCTTCTCGGAATCGACAAGGGTGACGTTCTGCGGGATGGCGATCGGTATGGATCGCAGCTTGCCGATCGCCTCGTCGACGGTGCTGCACGTCTCCAGCAGGTAGCGCAGCACGATGAGGATGGCGAAGCCGGGGCCGTGAACGAATCGCCCACCGAAGGTGAGCGAGACCGCGAGCCCGGCATCGTTCATCCCGTCCAACAAGCCCCAGGCAGCATCCTGCATCCCGATCACCGGGCGGAGAAAGTGGGAGGAGACAATGGTGCCCTCGCACTCGTCGGGGCTGAAGTCATAGTTGCGCAGCAGAGTGCCGCTGCCGCCGACCTGGGTGCAGCCCGAGAAGAACGGTCGCAAGGTTGCGAGGGTGAGAAAGGTTTCCCCTTCGGGCCGATCGAGCTGACCGGCGAGCCGGTCGAGCACCGGGACCAGCTCCGGCATATGGGCCTCGAACAACTTCCGAGCACGGTCCGCGCCCTCCGGGGTCCGGCTCTCTTCGGTCATCCACCCCTCCGCGAGCGGCCACAGGGCCTGTGTATGGGTGGCCCATCGTCCGTCGCTGCCGTCACCGACCTCGATGGCACGGAAGATCTTCTGCTGCTGGCTCATGGCTGCCGCTCCCTTGTGGACATCGGTGCAGATGGTGGCAACCTAGCTAATTTCGCAGGTAATTCACCAGATCAGGCAGGACTGTGGGAAGCGTTGAGGTACTCGCGGATCATCTCGAACGGCATGGCAGGGGTGTTCGTGGCGCTCCTTGCTGCGAAGGGCCGTGACGCAGCGGCTGACCTGTACCGAAGTCCCTTGCCGACGTGTCAGGATCAGGCACAGCTTCTTACGGTGGCCCAGCGGCTTGCGGCGATCCGCACGCCCGACGGCGCCGCTGGCACCGTGTGGTTCCGAGGGACCGCCGGACGCCCCCCGAGGCCACGGTGATGCTCGACGTGGGTTCGAGGCTGCCGCCGGGGCCGCCGCCAAGAACTGCTGGCCATGACATACGCGGCCCGTTCGTATCCAGCACTGACCCGGGCTCGCGTGGCGGCCGCGGAGCGGGGGTGCGGACGCACGTGGTGGTCGAGACGCCGGCCGGTGCCAGGGGATTGATCTCGGGCCGAGAACCCGCCGACGCGTTCGAGTCGGTTCCCGCCCTGCGCCCCTGGCACTGGGCGCGTGATCCCGCCCGGGCCCACTCACGACAGCACGCCGAACTCGCGGTCGCCGACCGCCGGACGCTCTTGCTGGGCAGCGCGAACCTGACCGAGTCCGCCGCACACCGCACCATGGAAGCGGGAGTTCTGGTCACCGGTGGCGAAGCACCGCGGCGGGCGGCGGAGCACATCGTGGAACTGCAGCGCCTGGGAGTACTGCGGCCGCTCCGCCCGTAGAGGAGATCACCTCGACGAGGCACTCACCAGCCGCCCGGCTCCGCCGGTTCCGTGCCGGTCGGGGTCAGGACGGCGAGGGTGCCGGTGGCTGTGCGCAGGGCCTGTTCGAGGGTGGTGGGGCAGTGCAGGGTGCCGGTGCCGTCCGGGGGGACGAGCCATTCCAGGCGGCCGGTGGGGCGGTACGGCGGGGGTACCGCCACCCAGGAGCCACGGCTGACGTGCCGCACGCCGAACCCGATCCACTCGCCGGCCGGGTCGGGCGGCAGGAAGAACCCGACTCTGCGTGCCGTGACATCCACCAGGGTGGGTCCGGGCACCTTCAGCGGATCGCTCCACAGGAGGTCCAGGGCGAGCAGTCCGAGCCGGTCGGGAACGCTCAGCACGTCCCAGTACCGTCCTGCGGCGAGCAGCGCCGTCCCCGTGCCGTGGTCCCATTCCCGTTTGCACTGCCGGGGGTCCCTGGCCGCCGCGGCCAGCCATTCGACGGCTTGTTTCCATCTGGCGCTCCGCATGTCCCACCCCGCGCACGGTCGGCTGCGCCGCTGGGGGCGCGTGCTGGTCACGGGCCGACGGCCGCACGGTCGTCCGCGCGCCGACCCGGCGTGCAGCCATGGTCGTAGATATTTCTATGTGCCGGAAGGGGTAGGGCAGGCTCGCGTTCCGTCGATATCGCGTCACGCGGGGTCGCGTGCGTACGAGAACACCCCCGCGGGGAAAGCCCGTGCGGGGGTGTTCGGGGTCGTTCGAGGGTGTTCGGTGGTGAGGAAAGGCGCGGTGGGGATCGGCCGATCAGCCGTTGCGCTTCGCGCGCTCCTCGTTCCGCTGCCGGATGCGCTCCGCCTCCTTGCGGACCTCCGCCTGCGTGGCCTGCTCCCGCTCCAGCCACTCGGGACGCTCCTCCCGGAGAGCCTTGATCTGCTCCGTGGTGAGGGGCTCGGTGATCCCGCCGCGGGCGAGACCCGAGATGGAGATGCCCAGCCTGGCCGCGACCACCGGGCGGGGGTGCGGGCCGTTGCGCCGCAGGTCCTGCAGCCACTGGGGCGGGTTCGCCTGGAGTGCGTTCAGCTCGGCGCGTGAGACGACACCCTCCCGGAATTCGGCGGGGGTGGCCTCGAGGTACACACCCAGCTTCTTCGCCGCGGTCGCGGGCTTCATCGTCTGGGTGCTCTGGTGCGACGTCATGGTGTCCAGGGTATCGACCGTGTGCGCGACCGCTGACCACGATCGGTGGGCGAGGCCGGTAGCCTGGCCGGGTGACAGGCTCGGATGTGTCCCCATCGTTCCGGCTCGTGTACGCACCCGGGGTGATGCCCGGCAAGTGGGCACGCGTCTGGAACGAGCGACTGCCCGGTGTCCCGCTGACCCTCACCCAGGTGCCCGCCGCGGAAGCGGCTGACCTGTTGCTGAACGGGGACGCCGACGCGGGCCTCGTCCGGCTGCCCGTCGACCGGACGGTGTTCAGCGCGATTCCCCTCTACACCGAGCAGACGGTCGTCGTGGTTCCCAAGGACCACCTCGTGACGGCGGTCGACGAGGTGGCCCCCGAGGACCTGGACGACGAGATCGTGCTGCACCCCCTCGACGACGTCCTCGGGTGGGCGACCCTGCCCGGGAGGCCCGCCCTCGAACGGCCCGCGACCACGGCCGACGCCATTCAGCTCGTCGCGGCCGGGATCGGCGTGCTCGTCGTGCCGCTGTCCCTGGCGCGGCTGCACCACCGCAAGGACCTCACCCACCGGCCGCTCAAGGACGCCCCCGAGTCGAGCGTGGCGCTGGCGTGGCCCGAGGCAGCGACCACCGACCTGGTGGAGGACTTCATCGGGATCGTCCGCGGCCGGACCGTCAACAGCACCCGGGGCCGCACCCGGCCCCAGCCTTCCGCGCAGGAGAAACAGGAGAAGCCCAGGCGGGCCGCCGAGAAGGGCGGTGCCCGCCGGCAGCAGACGGCGGGCGGACCGGTCGGCCGCGGGCGGCGGAAGGGCACCGGCGGCACACCGAAGAACCCGCGCCGGGGTAAACCCCGCCGCGGGTCCTGACGCCCGCCCCCGGGCTCCGGGGCGCCTACTTCACCGTCGCGCCGGGGGTCGGCGCCGGGGAGACCGTGTTGAGGTCCTTCAGCTCCTCGGGGATCTCGAGCACCAGCACCGGGGCGCCCGCCTGCGGGGCCGGCGGCGTCACCTGCTCCCGGGGCAGCTTGGGCGGGCTGGTCTGCTGGAAGTTGACCTGCTCGTGATTGACCAGTCCGGTCTTCTCCAGGACCGTGATGTGGTCGAGCACGGTGTCGTTGGCCTGGTCCGCCAGCTGCCGCACCAGGGTGTTCCTGGTGTTGGCCCGGACCTTGGCGATCACCGAGAAGATCTGGCCGTGCGTCACCCGCATGATGTTCACGGCCGTGGTGTCGAACTCCTTGTCGTTGGTGGCCTTGATGGTCTCGACGAACTGCTCCTGCTGGGGCGAAGCCTGGTTGGGCAGGGTGATGCCCAGCTCGAGGGAGATCCTGCGGCAGCTCTCGTCGAGCCGTCCGTGCCCCACGACCAGGTGTTCTCCCACCTCCTTCATCTCCGGCGTCGTGCCCCGCTCCATCGACAGCAGGCCCAGGGGGTGCTCCCACAGTCCGGCGGCGCGCACCTTGACCACGAAGTCGCGGTCGGCCTCGGTCAGTTGGCCGTACTGAGTGTTGGCGACGACCCGGTCCTGGGTGGTCGATGTGTTCTGCACGCCCAGCATGGTGGGGTAGGCGAGCGCGGAGAGGGTGAGAACCATGGCTCCGCCCACGAACGCGGTTCCTGCCGTGCTGCGCGAGATGCGCATCGTGCCTCCTGGTGTATCAACAGCCCAACGCCAGGGAGTACGGATGGCAGTGGCGAAACAATCACCGTTCCGGAAGGAATCTTCTGTCGCCGGCACCCGGTGACGACGACCGGTGCGGTGGTACGGCACCGGGTGCCCCGACTTGTGAACTCAGGCCTCGTACGAGGCATTCTGGACGGTGCGGGTCGCCTTGTCGCCGTCGTTCCGCTCGGCAGACCGGCCCGCAAGCAGGTGGCCACGGCGGCCCGTACCCGTGTGACCAGGGATTTCTTGCCGTCGAAGGATGTTCCCGGCCAGATCCCGTTCAGCGGGCTGCCGCCATCGCCGCTCCGGAAGGGATGAGGGCGCCGGATCCGGAGGTGTCGAAGATCACATGCGGATCCGGGCGCCGGAAGCAGGCGTGCGACGACACGCGCAGCAGCAGAGCGGGCGCATGCCGGCCGCCGCCGACGGCCGCCCTGCCCGGGCGGCAGGGCGGCACCCGGCCGGGCGTCAAGCCGGTCGAGCCGAACGCGTCAGCCAGTCGTACGCGGCCCGTGCCGTGAACTCCCGCTGGCCACCTCGCAGCAGCAGCCCGGCAGTGGCGAACTCCGGCGCGTCGGCCTGCGCCGCGACATACGGGATCGCGATGCAGCGCATGCCCGCGGCGTGCGCGGCCGCCGCGCCCGGGGCGGCGTCCTCCAGCACCACGCAGTCGGCCGGGTCCGCGCCGAGCCGGCGGGCCGCCTCCAGGAAGACGTCCGGAGCGGGCTTGCCGTGCGCGACCTCCTCGGCCGAGACGGCGATGCGCAGGTGCGCGTCCAGGCCCGTGCCGGCCAGGATCGCCTCGATCGCCTCGGGTGAGGAGCCGGAGGCCACGGCCATCGGAACGCCTTCGGCCGCCAGCAGTTCGACGAACGCGCGCATCTCGGGGTACGCGTGCGTGGAGGCACGGGCCAGCCCGAGGTAGTGACGGTTCTTGACGCTCAGCAGCTCCTCCACCGGGGCCCGCAGCCGGTACCGCTCCCGCCAGTCGGCGATCGTCTCCCGGGTGCTGATCCCGACGTAACGCTCGTGCTCCGCCCAGGAGAAGTCCGGCACGCCGTACTCGGCGAGGGTCAGCCGGCCCGCCTCGTAGTAGTTCGGCTCGCTGTCCACGAGTGTGCCGTCGAGGTCGAAGACGGCCGAGAGTGTGTCGAGAGTGCTCATGGGGCCCAGGATGCCAAGGCGTCCAGTGCGTCAGGTGCTGTGCCCGAGCCGTCCGGCCGATCGACCCCAGCAAGCGGACCGAGAGCTTTGGTTTAGACCTGGAGGGTTTGGCTGCTAGCGTCGCTCCGGTCGGTGCGAAACCGGTCGGAGACCGGTGGGGACCGGCAGGATCAGCCGCGGACGGCGGAGAACCGGAGGGGATCAGGCGTGACGGACGGCAGACGGCGGGCGTTCATCGGATCGTTCACGGCGGCGGGAGGCCCGGGCATCGTCACCGTCTCTGTCGCCCTCGACGACGGCGCACTGACCGTCCTGGGCGCCCTGAACGATCTGCCCGACCCCTCCTGCCTGACGCTCTCGCCCGACGGGAGGACGCTCTACGCGGTCAGTGAGACGGCCGAAGGGGCCGTGGCCGCATACCGGGTGCCCGGTGCCGGTGCCGGAGACGTACCGGAGCCGGTCGGTTCCCCGGTGACGGTCCATGGGGACGGGCCGACCCACCTCTGCGTCTTCGCCGGACACGTCCTCACCGCCAACTACGGTTCCGGCAGCGTCACCGCCGTCCCCGTCCGCACCGACGGCGGCCTGGGGCGGTCCGCGTCCGGGGTGTTCCGGCACACCGGCTCGGGCCCCCACCCGCAGCGCCAGCAGGGGCCGCACGCCCACCAGGTACTGCCCGACCCGAGCGGCCGCTGGGCGGTCGGCGTCGACCTCGGTACGGACTCGGTGCGGGTGTACACCCTGGCCGACGGCGCTCCGGCGCAGCACCGGGAGGTCGCGCTGCGCCCCGGCTCCGGCCCCCGTCACCTGGCCTTCCACCCGGACGGCGCACGCGCGTACGTCCTCAACGAGCTCAGCCCCACCCTGGTCGTCTGCCGCTGGGACGCCACCGAGGGCGAGCTCCGGCCACTTGCCGAGATCCCGGTCCTGCCCGGCCCCCCGGCGGGCGACGCCTACCCGTCGGGCGTCGCCGTCTCGCCCGACGGGCGCTTCGTGTGGACCGCGACCCGCGGCGAGGACGTGCTGTCGGTTCTCGCGGTCGAGGGGCACGCAGACGGGGGGGCCGGAACGGCCGGGGCGGCCGGAATGGCCGGGTTGCGGCTGACCGCCACCGTGCCCTGCGGCGGTCACTGGCCCCGCGCGCTCACCGAGTCCCGCGGCTTCCTGTACGTCGCGAACGAGCGCTCCGGGGACGTGACCTGGTTCGCGGTCGACCCGGACACGGGCGCACCCCGGCGCGGCGGTGCGATCCCGGTGGCAGCGGCGTCCTGTGTGGTCGTCGACTGAGAGCGGCCCATGAGAGCCGCCCACCTCGGCGGACACAAGCCGAAAAGCCCGCCCCGATGGTCGGAGCGGGCCTTTCGGTGTCGTACGAGCGGATGAGCCGTCCCGGTCAGTGCGCCGGAGTGCTCTGCGCCTGCTGCGGGGCGATGCCCAGCGCGGACGTGTACTTGGCAAGGGCGAGCTTGCCGATCGCCGGGTAGGGGCCCAGCGCCTCGGAGGCGGCGCAGTCGACCTCCTTCGCGGCCTCCTCGACCAGGCTCGCGTCGATCTCGGGACCGATCAGGTACGGCGCGAGAGCCAACTGCTGCGAACCGGAGTTGCGCAACTGCTCGGCCACCGACGCGATCGAACCCTCCTCGTCCAAGGCCGCCGCCATCACCGGCACGGCGAGACGCGCGGCGAGCAGCATGCCGGTGATTCCGGCCGCCTGCACGGCCTCGTCACCGCCCACGGAGGCGAGGATGATGCCGTCCGCGGCGGTCGCCACGGTGAACAGCCGGGCCCGGTCGGCGCGGGCCAGGCCGGCCTCGGACAGCCGCACGTGCAGAGCCTCCGCGAGCAGCGGGTGCGGACCGAGCACATCGGTCAGCTCGGCGGCGACGCGGCTGTCCATCAGCGCCTGACGGACCTGGCGCAGCAGCGAGCTGTCCGGACCGGCGAGCAGCGGCACGACGACGGCGACGGGGCCGTCCGGTTCCTTGACGTCCACGCCGGCGGCGCGAGCCTGCTCGAAGCGGGCGGTGCGCTCCTCGGCGGCGTACGCGAGTACCGCCTGCAGCGTGGGAAACTCCTCGTCGTCTCCGTCGAGGTAACCGATCCGGGCGTCCAGACCGGGGAGCTCGGAACGGGCGATGCTCACGACCTCGTCCGCGAGGGATCGGGTGGCACTGCTCGGAGTACCCGGCACGGCGAGGACGAGCGCGGGCGCGCCCTCGGGAGCCACCAGAGGCTCGGGACGGCGGTGCCGTCCGGGCTGGCGGGGGCGCGGCATTCGTACTGGCAGGCCGGACGCGGGCCCAGTGGGGGTGCTCATGGAGCGGAATGTTAGTGGTTTCCTGGGCTCCTCTGTTCGGGGAGGGTACGTCTGCGAGACATCCATCCGGATATGTCTGATGTGTTATGTGCCGGCATCGGGTGCGGCGATGCCCCCTCCACCTGCCGGACTCGTCACGCACAGCATCTTCTCGTCACCCGGAAGGGTGAACGAACCGGTCGCGAGGTCGGTGGCGATACGCACCGCCCCGTGCAGCGGATTGCCCTCGGCCGTCACCCGCCGAGCCCTCGGCAGCCGTTTCGCCAACTCCTCGCCCAGGGGTACGAGAAGAGGGTCGCCCATGTTGAACAGGCCACCGGTGAGCGCCACCAGAGGCTCGATCGAACCCGAACCCGAACCTGCGCCGGCACCCGAACCCGTGCCGGCACCCGTGCCCGGACCCGTCTCCGGGCAGACGGCCGCCGCCGAGTCGGCCATGTGTCGGGCAGCCGCCCGCAGGATGTCCGCGGCGACGGCGTCATCGGCGGCGCACTCCGCCACCCGGGGAGCGAAGGAGGCGAGGACGGCCGGCCGGTCGGTGCGCGGATACAAGTGGCCGGGCAGTGCGGCCGCCGGGCCGAACATCTCCTCGGCGCACTCCAGCAGCCGGCTGGAGCCGCCGTCCCGTCCGTCATGGGCGCGCAGCGCCGCCTCCAGGCCCGCCCGCCCGATCCACGCGCCGCCGCCGCAGTCGCCGAGCAGATGCCCCCAGCCGTCCGCCCGGCGCCACCCGGCCAGATCGGTGCCGACGGCGATCAGGCCCGTACCGGCGGCGATCACGGCGCCCGGCCGGGACCCCAGAGCGCCGACGTAGGCGGTGACGGCGTCGGCGGCCAGTGCCACACGCCGTACCCCCAGCTCCCGGGTCAGCGCCCCCGGCAGCTCGGCGCGCAGCGCGTCCCCGAGGCTGGCCAGTCCGGCCGCACCGACGGCCGCCGTGTCCAGTCGCCCGATTCCGGCCTCGGCGGCCAGTCCCCTTGCCATGGGCACGAGTTGCTCCATGAGGTGCTCCGGGTCGATCCCTCGGGCACCGGTCCGCACCGGTTCACCGGAAGCACCCCGGGCGAGCGGACCGCGCCCGGCGGCACCGACGACGACACGCAGCCCGGAGCCCCCGGAATCCACGGCGACGAATCCGGGTCCGGCGGACGGAGACACCGCGTTCCCCACCTCCTTGACGACCATGACGCGGAGGAACACTAGCGTCCGGACGCCTTTTCGGCGTAGGGGCCGGGCCGCTTGGTACGGGGTGTCGGTGTGAGCCACTAGAGTGATCCGGCGTGGCACCACGACCCTTGCATGAACTTGTTGAGCCCGGCTGGGCGGAGGCCCTGGAACCGGTGGCCGGACGCATCGCGGCCATGGGGGACTTCCTGCGCGCCGAGGTGGCGGCCGGCCGGACGTACCTCCCGGCGGGAGCGAACGTGCTGCGGGCGTTCCAGCAACCCTTCGACGACGTACGCGTCCTGATCGTCGGTCAGGACCCCTATCCCACACCGGGAATGGCGATCGGCCTGAGCTTCGCGGTCTCGCCGGACGTGCGGTCGCTGCCGGGCAGCCTGGAGAACATCTACCGGGAACTGAACGCGGACCTGGGCCTGCCCAGGCCCGCCAACGGCGATCTGACCCCGTGGACCGAGCAGGGGGTCCTGCTGCTCAACAGGGCGCTCACCACCGCCCCGCGCAAGCCGGCCGCTCACCGGGGCAAGGGCTGGGAGGAGGTCACGGAGCAGGCGATCCGCGCCCTCGCCGCGCGGGGCGGCCCGTTGGTGTCGATCCTGTGGGGCCGGGACGCGCGCAACCTGCGTCCGCTGCTCGGGGACTATCCCGCCATCGAGTCGGCTCATCCCTCGCCGATGTCGGCGGACCGGGGTTTCTTCGGCTCGCGTCCGTTCAGCCGGGCCAACGACTTCCTGGTCCGGCAGGGCGCCGCCCCCGTCGACTGGCGGCTGCCGTCGGCCCAGGAGACGAACACGGCGGTTCAGCAGGGACGTTGACGCGGATTCCCGGGCCCGCCAGGAGGACGACCCCGACGGCCCGAGTCCCGCGGTGCGCATCTGACCGGTCCGCACCGCGGGGCCTCGGATCTCTCCGGCCCTCACCTCCCCAGTCCCCTCAACCCCCTCAGACAACCGCGGCCCGCACGCACAACACGTCCGGCAGATGCGCCGCGAGCTGTTGCCAGCTGTCGCCGTCGTCGGCCGACGCGTACACCTCACCGTTACGGTTGCCGAAGTACACGCCTGCGGGGTCGGCGCCGTCGTGGCACATCGCGTCGCGCAGCACCGTGCCGTAATGGTCCCCCTGTGGCAGGCCCGCGGTGAGCGGCTCCCAGCTCCTGCCCGCGTCCGTGGTGCGGAAGACGCGGCAGCGCCGGTCGGCCGGGACCCGGTCGGAGTCGGCGTTGATCGGGAACACGTACGCCGTGTCACCTTGATGCGGATGCGCCACCACCGCGAAGCCGAACGTCGACGGCAGGCCCTCGCCGATGTCCGTCCACCGCGCGCCCGCGTCGTCGCTGCGGTAGACGCCCCAGTGGTTCTGCAGATACAGCCGGTCCGGTGTCGCCGCGTCCCGGGCGACCTTGTGCACGCACTGCCCGAACTCCGGGTTCGGATCCGGCAGGAACACCGCGGAGACCCCGGAGTTGGAGGGGTCCCAGCTGACGCCGCCGTCGCGGGTGCGGAACACGCCCGCCGTGGACACGGCCACCGTCACCGCACGCGGATCCCGCTCGTCGGTCAGCACGGTGTGCAGACCCTCGCCGCCACCGCCCGGCACCCACTTGGAGCGGGTCGGATGCTCCCACAGCGGGCGGACCAGATCGAAGGTCTCCCCGCGGTCCTCCGAGCGGTAGAGCGCGGCCGGCTCGGTGCCCGCGTACACCACGTCCGGCTCCGCCGCGGCCGGATGAAGCTGCCAGACCCGCTCCAGCGACGCCCCCGTGTCCGTGGGGAACCTGACGGCGGGCCGCGCCGGTTCGGTCCAGGTGCGGCCCAGGTCGTCGGAGTGGAACACGGACGGGCCCCAGTGCGCGCTGTCCCCGCCGACCAGCAGCCGGGGGACCGGGTCCCGGGTGTCGACGGCGATCGAGTACACCGCCTGGGCGTTGAACCAGGGGCTGTCGTCGAACTCCCAGACGCCACCCCGTCGGCGCCCGATGAACAGGCCTTTACGGGTGCCCACGGCGAGCAGTACCTCGGTCATGCCGATCACCTCCGCGACGTCGCCGACGCCTTCGTCGACGCATCCGTTCCGGACACCGGCCAGTGTGCACCCCGCCACTGACAGTCACTTGTGGATCAGGCGTCGTCGCAGGTCGGGCCGGTGCGGCGGCCTACGGGGCTGGAATCGCGCGGTCCACGATCGAGCCCAGGTCGGCCCCGTCGGGCAGCGTGCCGAACGAGTGCCCCCAGTCACCGCCGAGCCGCGTCGCACAGAAGGCGTCGGCGACCGCGGACGGGGCGTGCCGGACGAGGAGGGAGCCCTGGAGGACCAGGGCCAGCTGTTCCACCAGCCGCCGGGCCCCCGCCTGTGAGCCCTCCGACAGACGGCCCTCGAGTCGGCTCACGGCCGCGTCCAGACGGGCGTCCGCCCCGCGGCTGAGCGCGAGTTCGGCGAAGAACGCCTGCGCCGTGGCCGTGTCCCGGCCCAGCGCCCGCAGCACATCGAGGGCGTTGACGTTGCCCGAGCCCTCCCAGATCGACAGCAGCGGGGCCTCACGGTAGTGCCGGGGCATGCCCGACTCCTCGACGTAGCCGTTGCCGCCCAGGCACTCCAGGGCCTCGGCGGTGAAGGCCGGACCCCGTTTGGTGACCCAGTACTTGCCGACGGCGGTCGCGATCCGGCGGAACGCGGCCTCCTGCGCGTCCCCGCGCACCGCGCGATCGGCCGCCCCGGCGAGTCGCAGGGTCAGCGCTGTCGCGGCCTCCGACTCCAGGGCGAGATCGGCCAGCACGTTGCGCATCAGCGGCTGGTCGATCAGCCGGGCCCCGAAGGCACTGCGGTGGCGCACATGGTGCCCTGCCTCGACGAGCGTCTTGCGCATCAGCGCCGCCGACATCATCACGCAGTCCAGCCGGGTGCAGTTGACCATCTCGATGATGGTCTTCACGCCCTGTCCCTCCGGGCCGACCAGCCAGGCGACGGTCCCGTCGAACTCCGGCTCGGAGGACGCGTTGGACCGGTTGCCCAGCTTGTCCTTCAGCCGCTGGATGCGGAACGTGTTGCGTGTGCCGTCCGGCAGGACGCGCGGCAGCAGGAAGCACGACAGGCCTCCCGGAGCCTGCGCCAGCACCAGGAACACGTCGCACATCGGCGCCGACGTGAACCACTTGTGTCCGTGCAGCGTGTACACACCGGGCTCCGCGGTCGGCGTCGCCCTCGTGGTGTTGGTCCGGACGTCGGAGCCGCCCTGCTTCTCCGTCATCCCCATGCCGGCCAGCAGCCCGCGCTTCTCGCCCGGCACCCGCAGGCCCGGCTCGTACTCCCGGCTGGTCAGCAAGGGCTCGTACACCCGAGCCAGCTCCGGCTGCCGGCGCAGGGCGGGTACCGCCGCGTACGTCATGGAGGTCGGGCAGCCGTGCCCCGCGTCCGTGTGCCCCCATACGAGTCCGCCGGCGGTGCGCGCGACATGGGCGCCGGGCCGGTCGTCCGCCCAGGGCGCGCCGGCCAGCCCTTCGGTGACGGCCGTGCGCATCAGGTGGTGCCAGCTCGGATGGAACTCGACCTCGTCGATCCGGTTCCCGTACCGGTCGTGCGTGCGCAGTTCGGGCTCGTGGCGGTTGGCCCGGTCGCTCCACTCCTGCACCCGGGCACTGCCGGCCAGCCTGCCGAGCCGCCGCAGATCCTCCTCCGCCCAACCGGCGCCCTCGCGCCGCACCCCCTCCAGGAGGGCGGTGTCGTCGGAGGCGTCGTAGGGGGTCAGGGGAGCGGGCTGATTCAGGACCTCGTGCGTGGCGTACCCGCGGGGTGCCGCGAGTGCCTTCGGTGCCGCGTGTCCCTCGGGGGAGGCGGCGAGTCCGCCGTGCTGCTCATGCGCGATTGTCGTGGCCATACATCGAGTGTTGCATCATCTCTACGGTTGTAGCAATGATGCAACGCATGTCGTCCGGCAGTGCGCCGCAGGGTGAGCAGCGCGCCGTACAGTACGCATTCATGCGGATGAACGACCCGGAGCGAACCGGTGACCTGCGACTGCGTCCCCTGTCCGCGCGGTCGGTCGTGCTGAGCCTGCTGCTCGGCACGCACCCGCCGCAGCTTCCGGCGCGGGAACTGGGGCGGCTCGTGGAGCGCTTCGGCGTCGGCGGGTCCACGCTGCGGGCCGCCCTCAGCCGGATGGTGGCCGCCGGTGATCTGTTGCGCACCGAAACCGGTGCGGGTTACCGCCTCAGTGACCGGTTGCTCGACCGCCAGACCCGCCAGGACGAGGCCGTACGGCCGAGCACGCGTGCGTGGGACGGCGACTGGGAGATGGTGGTGATCACCGTGACGGGTCGCGGTCCCGCCGAGCGGGCGGATCTGCGTACCCGGCTGGCCGCCCTCCGGCTCGCCGAACTCCGCGAGGGCGTGTGGCTCCGGCCGGCCAACCTGGACCGCCCGCTGTCCGTGCCTCTCGACCGGGTGGCCCAGCGCTACACGGCCCGCCCCGACAGGCCCGCCGCCGACCTGGCCGGGAGTCTGTGGCCGCTGGACGCCTGGGCGGGCACGGCCCGCGCGCTCCTCGCGCACATCGACGGCGTCGACCGCCCCGCCGACCGGCTCGCCGTCTTCGCGGCCGTCGTACGCCACCTGCTCACCGATCCCGTCCTGCCTGCGGCCCTCCTGCCCGCCGACTGGCCGGGCGACGCGCTGCGGGCCGCGTACACCGACTACCGGCGTGAACTCATCGGCGAGATCCGCGCGAGCGTGGGCGGGCCCGGTGGGTCCGGCGAGATCAGTGGGACCAGTGGAACCAGCGGGCGCACCGGTGACAGCGGACCGGGCGGGCGGAGGTAGCGCGGAGGCGGCGGGCGGGGCGCGAAGCGGCGGCCGTACGGAGCACCGCGCGGGGCGCTCCGTACGGCCGCCGCCTCACCGTGGGGAGCCGTTGTGCGGGGAAGGGCTACCTGTAGGTGATGTCGGACGACCCGTACTTGCAGTACGTGCCGTCGGCGTCCGAGCCGTTGGTGCCGGGCTCCTTGCCGGTGTTGTTGCCGATGTACTTCTGGCAGGGGATGATCTTCTTGCTGCTGTCCCCGATGACCGTGATGTTGCGCAGGGTCGCGCTGTCGCCGTAGTTGGTGTTGATCCCGGCGATCCTGCCGCCCTTCCAGTTCACCTCGATCGTGTTGAGGTTGATCGTGCGCTTGTACTGCGTGGAGCAGTTGCCGCAGGAGCGCACGAAGGTGCCGAAGTTCTTGACCGCGAAGTTCGACACGTTCAGCGTTCCGGCGCCGTTGAACTGGAACACCTTGTCGCTGGCTTCCTTCGCCCCGCCGCCGCTGACGGTGTAGACCGATGACGACGACTTGCCCTTGAAGGTCGCCGCGTCCTCGCCGACGTCCTCCCACCACACGTTCTGCAGCGTGCAGGACCCCTTGCAGTGGACGCCGTCGGCGGCCGGGGCGCCGAGGACGACGTTCTTCAGGACCGCGCCGTCCGCCAGCTCCAGGATCGGGCCCTGGTCCTCGTCCTGGCTGCCGGAGCCCAGGGCGCCGGTGCCGTAGAGGCGCTTCATCCCGTAGTCCTTGGTGCCGGACACCGAGATGGTGGAGGAGACCCCCTCGCTGCCGTTGGGGGTCGGCCAGGTGGCGGCGCCGGCCGGGGAGGCGCCTGCTGTCATAAGCATGCCAACCGAGAGCCCGAGGGTGGCCAGTGCGCCGGTCAGCGCCCGCCCGTGGGCGCGCGGTGTTGTCACCGAAGTCATGTTCCGGTTCCTTCTGTCGTGATGTGGGGGTGTCGGCGACGCGGGGGTGCGGAGGTGCCGTGGGTGTGCGAGGTTCACGTCGCTGAACGGAACGTAGAGGGAAAGCGCTTTCTGGTCAACGCCCCGTACGGCAGGTATTCGGCCATCTGCAGCGGCAGTGAGCGCGTTCTCCAGTGGAGAGGTGAGGGCGTCGTGGCCCCGGCTCCTCGGCCGCACGGCCGAAGTGGCACCCGCTCCGCTGACAGGGTGCCCTCCACCGGTCGGGGTGCGTGTTCGTCCGTAGGGAAAGTGCTCACGTGGTTACGTTGCGAGCGTGCTTGAGGAGTCTTTCCTTCATCTTTCCGATCGTTCTCCGGCGGACGGTGCCGTGTCCGTGCGGCCTGCCTGGGAGGTGCGCGAAGGGGAGCACACGACGCGCTGGTTCGATGTGCGGCTGACCTTCGCGGACGGAGCCGGGGTCGAGGCGCTCGCGATGGTGTCCGGGCACAGCGTCTGCGTCGAGGACGTACGGGCCCGGCCCGCGCTGTCGCTGGAGGACCTGGCGCTGTTCGCCGACTGGATCGAGGGGCCGCTCGCGCGGGCCTGCGGCACCGAGGACGAACCGGCCGCCGGTGCCCCGTCCGGTACGGGGGAGCGGCGGACCCGCGTGGTCGGGCCGCAGGAACCCGTGGGAAGGCGCTTCGTGGCGCGGGAGTACCGCGCGGCCCAGGAGGAAGGTGCCGACCCGGTGCTCGCCGTGATGTGCGCGACCGGATACAGCCGGCGCGGGGCGCTGCGGGTCATCGGCCGGGCACGTGACGCGGGCCTGCTGAGCCCGCGTCACACCCGGCGGTGAACGGCTCCGACGCGGGCGTCACAGGAGATCGCGCATCCGCGTGATCTCGCTCGTCTGCTGGGCGACCACGTCGTCGGCCATCTCCTCGATCTGGATGTTGTTGCCCTGCGCCTTCACGTCCGTGGCCATGGTGATCGCCCCCTCGTGATGGGTGATCATCAGTGTGAGGAAGAGCTGGTCGAAGGCCTTCCCCTCGGCCGCGCGCAGGTTCTTGAGCTGGGCCGGGGTCGCCATTCCGGGCATCGCCGCGTGGTCGTGGTTGTGCTCGTCGGCCTTCTCGGTCTTCTTGTGCGTCGTCAGCCAGCCCTCCATCGCCTTGATCTCCGGCTGCTGCGCGGCCGCGATCCGCTCGGCCAGCTTGACGATCTTCGGCGACTCGGCGCGGTCCGGGACGAGTTCGGTCATCTCCAGGGCCTGGGAGTGGTGCTCGATCATCATGCGGGTGTAGGAGACGTCCGCGGAGTTGGGGGAGTCGTCCTCGGCGCGCTGCTCTGCGGCCTCCGCGGCCGACAACGTCCGGTTCGGCTGTCCGGGCTCGCCCGGTGCGATCACCGAAGGCCCCTTGGCGGCAGCCGACTTGGCGTCGTCCGTATCGGAGTCGCAGCCCGCGAGCCCGAGTACGACCAGGGCGGTCAGCCCGGTCGCGACGACGGACACGCGTGACACACGGCGGAAGAGCACGGGACCTCCTGTGGCTGGGGGACCCCTCTGGGGAGGGTTGCGGGACACCTCGTGAGTGCCGACGACTGTCCTAGCACGCTTCCGCGCGGCAGTGAGCAGAAAACTTCGTTGCGAGTGCGTTGCCCACTGTTGTTATGTGCATGATCAGGAAGATACTGCCGGTGCACCACCCGTTCCGAGTCGAACGGTACAAGGGAGGAAAGACAGTGATCCTGTTGAAAGATCCCCGAACCCGGCGCAGACGGCTGGGAGTCGTCGCAGCGGCCGGGGGACTGCTGGCCGCGCTGCTCACCGCCGCACCGGCCGCGGCGATCCCCGACCCCGGGGACGAGCCGACCGCCCCGAAGGAGATGTCCCGAAGCGCGCAGGCCGAGGCGCGTGAGGCCATCGAGAGCGGCGAGATACCCGCCCAGGACGAGGTCGTCCGCTCCGACAACATCCGGCACGTGGCCAACATCCCCAAGGACGCGCTGACCGGATTCAACTCGGACCTGGCGTTCCAGGGCCGGTACGCCTTCGCGGGCAACTACGACGGCTTCCGCATCTTCGACATCAGCAACCCGAAGTCACCGAAGACGGTGGCCCAGGTGCTGTGCCCCGGCTCCCAGAACGACATCTCCGTCTCCGGTGACCTGCTGTTCCTCTCCACCGACTCCTCGCGCAGCGACAGCAGTTGCAACAGCACCACGCAACCGGCGACCGAGAAGTCCTCGTGGGAGGGCATGAAGGTCTTCGACATCAGCGACAAGCGGAACCCGCGCTACGTCGCGGCCGTCGAGACCGCCTGCGGCTCGCACACCCACACGCTGGTGCCCGAGCGCAAGAACGTCTACATCTACGTCTCCTCGTACTCGCCGAACGCCGCCTACCCCGACTGCCAGCCGCCGCACGACGGCATCTCCGTCATCAAGGTGCCGCGCAAGGCCCCGCACAAGGCGGCGGTGGTCGAATTCCCGGTGCTGTTCCCCGGTGAGGGGCCGGACGGCGGCGGAAACCCGGGCGCGCCCACCAACCCGGGCGTCTCCAAGACCACGGGCTGCCACGACATCACCGTGCTGCCGTCCGAGGACCTCGCCGCCGGTGCCTGCATGGGCGACGGCATCCTGTTCTCCATCAAGAACCCCGAGCGCCCCAAGGTGATCGACCGGGTGCAGGACAACGTCAACTTCGCCTTCTGGCACTCGGCGACCTTCAACCAGCGGGCCGACAAGGTCGTGTTCACCGATGAGTTGGGCGGCGGTGGCGCCGCCACCTGCAATGCGGCCGTCGGACCGGACCGGGGCGCGGACGGCATCTACGACATCGTCGGCAAGGGCGACAAACGCCGGCTCGTCTTCCGCAGCTACTTCAAGATTCCCCGTCACCAGGCGGACACCGAGAACTGTGTGGCCCACAACGGCTCGTTGATCCCGGTCAAGGGCAAGGACATCCTGGTCCAGGCCTGGTACCAGGGCGGCGTCTCCGTCTGGGACTTCACCGATTCCTCGAAGCCGAAGGAGATCGCCTACTTCGAGCGGGGTCCGCTGGCCACCGACCGGATCGTCACCGGCGGCTCCTGGTCGGCGTACTACTACAACGGCTACATCTACTCGAACGACATCGAGAAGGGCCTCGACGTCCTGAGGATCGACGACCGGCGCACGGACCCGGCCGACAGGATCCAGCTGCGCGAGCTCAACCCGCAGACGCAGCCTGACTACTTCGACGACAGGGACTAGGACCTGTCCGGGGCGGGGCGGCGGGGTGGGGCTGAGGGTCCCGGGGCCGGCTCGGTCGCGAAGAACCGCGACACATCCGTCCGGTCCGACGCGCCCGTTCCGCCGGCCGCGTCCGTCCGGTCCGTTCCGTCCGTCCGACCGGTCCGGTCCGACGCACCCGTCCCGCCCGGCACCTCGGTGCCGGGCGGGACACCCAGCTCCCAGTCGAGCCGGTAGCGCTTGAACAGCTCCGTGCGCAGTGCCTCGACGGGCATCGGCGCACCCGGCAGCAGGGCCGAGAACACGGCGCCCATCAGCAGGGCGCGCAACATCGAGTAGTCGCTGTCGACCTCGCTGGAGCCGTGCCGGGCGACGGTGTCGCTGAGTAGTTCGGCCAGGCGCCGCTGCTCGGGGCAGGGCAGGAAACCCTCGGCCTGCAGCAGTCCGGCCATGTGCTGGCGCATCAGTACGGGGCGGTCGCGGGCCAGGCCCAGGATCGCGTCGATGGCCCGCGCCATCCGCTCCCGCCCGTCGTCGGTGCGCGGTTCGCGCTCCAGCGCCTCCTCCAGTGTCCGGTGCATCAGCCGGTGCACCGCGGACTGCACCAGGTGGCGCTTCCCCGGGAAGTAGTACGAGACCAGACCCCGGGCGGACCCCGCGCGGTCGGCGATGTCGCCGAGCGTCGTCGCCTCGTATCCGCGCTCGCTCACCACCTCGACGGCGGCTTGCAGAAGCCGTTCCTTCGAACGCCTCCGCAATTCTTCATTGACCGAGGGGCTGCGCGGGGACATGCTGGACTCCTGCGTTGACTGGCTGGCAGCCAACTATACTCAACGCGTCCGGCCGGATCCCCTGGTGGGTCCACTCCGGGCTGCCGTTCTCCTCGGGCGACGCGGGGGATCGCCCGAGGAGAACGGCGCTGACGAGATGCCCCCTCCCGCCCTGCGGGCGACCGCCCGGGCCGTTGTGGTGCGTCCGGCCCTCGTGCGTCCCGCCGGACCGGCACCGGGAAGTGGTCACGGAGGTCCCGCGGGAGATTTCCGGGAGACGCGGACCGTGCGGTCTCACGGGTGTCGACGCCGGTGGACGCGCACCGCCACGGCCACGACCAGGGCGCCGAAGAGCCACCCCCCGAGCACGTCCGTAGCCCAGTGGACGCCGAGCCAGACGCGGGTGAGACCGACGCCGGCCACCGAGAGCGCCGCCACGGTCGCGGCCCACACCCACACGGTCCGGCTCACACCGTGCCGGTGCAGGAGCCACAGCAGGAGACCGAGGACGACGGTGGCGGTCATGGCGTGGCCCGACGGGAAGGCCGCGTAGTGGGCCGAGTCGACCGGGTTCGCCCACACCGGGCGGGCGCGGCCCACCGCCGCCTTGAGGACCTGCTGCAGCACCGTCCCCACGGCGCAGGTCACCACAAGCCACACCGCGGTCCAGCGGGCCGCGTACCGGAACACCAGCAGCAGTGCGACCGCCCCGGCCAGCAGGCGCATGGTCCACGGGTCCCAGACCCAGTCCGTCAGGACGCGGGCCGTCTGCGTCAGCCCCGGCTCTTCGACCGCCCAGCGGTGCGTGGTACGGGCGATGTCGCCGTCCACACCGGTCAGCGGGCGCCACTCGGTGCCGACCAGGATCAGCAGCACCACCGAGCACAGAGCCGGTACACCGAGGGACAGGACAGCCAGGCGGTGCCGGTGCTCCGGTGGCCGGGGCGGCGATTCGAGGTCGGGGGGAGACATGTGGGGGGAGTGCATGAGGCGATCCTCGCCGACCGCCGGGGCCCGGGGCCAACACCGACGCCCCGATCGCCCGGGAGCCCTGAAGCGAAGAGGGCTTCAGCGTATGCCTCCGAGCAGTCCTACTCCAGCGCCCGCAGCCCGGGGGCGAACGCGACCAGGATCGGGATCACCGGAACCAGTGACGCCACGGCCGTCAGCCGCAGCCCCGCCGTGAGCCGGTCCGGCCAGGGGGCCCGCGCGAGCAGTCTGGGACCGACGACGGCGGTCAGGGCACCGAGCAGCAGCGCCACGGGGAGCATCATGCGGCCGGCCCATGAGCGCGGAGGACTTTCGGGTACGGCCCATCGGGCACAGTGACGCGGGCGACGGTCCCGCTCGTCGGCCCGCGGCCGGCCGCCCCGCCTCACATCGTCAGCAGCATCGCCACCATCGCGATCCCCATGGACAGCCGGCACGCCCGCGCCAGCTCGGGCCGGTCCCCCCAGCCCGAAGCTCCGGAAGGCCCCGCGCCGGTGGCCGCCAAGTGCTCCGGCGCGGCGGCCACCGGTACCAGCCGTACGCCCGTCACCAGCACGTACCCGGCGAAGTACAGCAGCAGGAGCCCGGTCAGCGCGGGTATGCCCGCGCCGCCGTGTCCGTGCTCCCCGCTGGGGGAGGCGGCCATCACCACCGCCATGTAGGCCATGGCCCCGGCGCCCACCGGATGGTGCAGATGGCGCGGGCTCCCACGCCCTGCCCACAGGGCCTGCACCGCGGCCGCGCCGAACACCACCGCACAGGCGGGCCACGCCCACGAGGGCGGGGTGAACACCGCCGCCGGTACGGCCATCGCGGCCATGCCGAAACCCATCAGCGCCTCACCGCCCGCAGCGCGGCGCTGCTCCTCGACGCTGCTGCGCATCCGCAGCAGACAGTAGGCGCCGGTCGCCGCGCAGAGCGCGACCAGCAACCAGCCGAACGACGCCGGTCCGTGCACGCGCACCTCCCCCGGACCCGCTCCACGGTCGGTCAAGGCATGCCCCCGCCCGGCGGTGTGCACGCGGGCGCACAGGCGTACACGGGGAGCATTTGGGGGAGCAGCGCAGGTCACGTAGATGTTTTACGAGTAAAAGACCTGGTAGCGTTGTACGACATGAGCAGTGCGACCCCCCGTCCCACCCCGAACCCCACCCCCACGCCGAAGCCCCGGCGCTTCCCGCTGGTCGACGTACTGCGCGTCGGACGGCCCTCCAACATCTGGTTCAAGCCCGCCTTCAGCGTGGTGGCCGCGGTCGCACCGCCCAACCTGATCCTGGTCGCCCTCGGCCGACTGGACCTCGCCGCCTACACCATGGCCGGCTCCCTGTGCGCCCTCTACGCCCACAACCGTCCGTACGCCGCCCGCGCCAAGGCGCTCGCGGGCGTGGTGCTCGGCATGGTCGGCAGTCTCGCCGTGGCCCTGGTCGCCGCCTCACTCACCAGCGACGCCGTGGTCCTGGTCGCCATCGGCGCCCTGTTGGCCGCCGTGCAGAAAGTGCTGTGCGACGTCACGCGCATCGGCCCGCCCGGCAACGTGATCCTCACCTTCGTCAGCTCCGCCTCGCTGTTCGTCCCCCAGACCCTCGGGCAGGTCCCCGGCCACCTCGCACTGGCAGCGGTGGCCGGGGTCTGGGCCTGGCTGGTCGGCATGGCACCCGTACTGGTCCGGCCGCACGGCCCCGAGCGCCGGGCCACCGCCGACGCACTGAACGCCACCGCCGCGTACGCCGAGACCGGCGGCACCGGCGACGGCCACGCACGGGCCCGTGCCGCCGCCTACGCCGCCGTGCAGGCCGCCTGGCAGTGCCTGCTCCTCACCGGAACCCGCTCCGTCGCCACCCGCCGGGCCCTCGAACGGCTGGTCGTCCGCGCCGAGATCGCGCTCGCCGCGCCGGCGGAGGCCGACCCCGCGCGGTTGCGCGCCCAGGCCCGTGAGCTGCGCGGCACGGGCCGTGTCCCGGGCGCCGACGCCCCCCGCTCGGGTGCCGACGAACTCCTCGGTGTGGCCGCCGAGCGCGCCATCCCCCACCGCTCCCTGTGGTCCCGGCTGGGACCGCTCACCCCCATCGCCGTACGCACCGTCCTCGGCTGCGGCCTCGCCGGGTACGCCTCCCTGGCCATCGGGATCGGACGGCCCTACTGGGCCCTGACCACCGCCGCGGCGCTCTACCAGGCCAACATCACCCTCACCTGGAGCCGGACCGTGCAGCGGGTCTTCGGCAACCTCGTCGGCGTGCTGATCTTCGCGGCCGTCGCCCCGATCGCCGACCTGGGACCGCTCGCCCTCGTCCTGTGCTGCCTCGTCTTCAACTTCGGGGCCGAAGCGCTCATCGGCCGCAACTATTGGCTCGGCAGCGTCTGCGTCACCCCGCTGGCCCTGCTCATCACCGAGTTCCCCGGCTACCAGGCGGCCGGCCCCCTGATCACCGATCGTGTGGTGGACACCCTGGTCGGCGCGCTGGTCGGCTTCGCCGCCGCCCTGGCCGTCACCAACCGGCGGGCGGGCAACCGCGTCGCGACGGCGCTCAGCACGGCCGGCCTCCGGCGCGAACACGCGGCCCGGCTCCTGACCGACCCGCAGGCCGACCCCGCCGCCCTGGAGACCGCCCGGCGCGGCCTGGCCGCCGCCCTCGTCGACCTGCGGGCCGCCGCCGACGCGGCCGCGGGCGAATGGTGGCTCCGCACGCTGCCGCAGGAACACGTCGTGCTCGCCGAGCGGGAGGGGCACCGTACGCTCGCGGCGACGGTACGACGCCAGAGGCTGCTGACCGACCCCGGCGAGGCCCCGAACCCCGGCACGGACATGAACCCGGGTACGGATCCGGGCACGAACACGAAGGACATACGGCCATGACGGCGACCGAACGGCTCCCGGCCGACGCAGGACTTCAGCTCGAGGAAGGACTTCCCACCGACGGGGGGCTCCCGGCCGACGCGGGGAACCCGCCCGGCGAGGGGCTTCCGGCGGCAGGCGGCGACACCGTGGCCGCGGTGGTCCGGCAGTGGCGGGCCGTGTACCCCGGCCTCGACACCGGACCCATGGAGGTCATCGGGCGCATCAACCGCTGTGCCGCCCTGCTCCAGCAGGCCGAGGACGCCCCGCTGAGCCGGGCGGGACTGACCCGCCCCGAGTTCGACCTGCTCGGCGCGCTGCGTCGCACCGGACGCGAACTGACGCCGGGCGAACTGGCACGCGAGACCTTCTCCTCCGGCGCCGCCGTCACCAAACGCCTCAAACAGCTCACCGGGCGCGGCCTGGTGGAACGCCGCGGCGACCCGCGCGACCGCCGCATGGCCCGGGTCCGCCTCACCGACGCCGGACAGGGCGTCGTCGACGGCATCATGCCCGCGCAACTCGCCTACGAGAACGCCGCGCTCTCCGGTCTGGGCGGGCCGGATCTCGGAGAGCTGGCCGCGCTGCTCGGCGGGCTGCTGGGGCAGCTGGAAGGACGCCTGAGCGCCGTACAGGTGTGACGCGGCCCTCGCGCCCCTCCCGGTGTCGGACCACCGGTCTCAGAGTCCCGGCCGGTACCGCAGCGGATGGTCGGCCGGAGTCTCCACCAGGACGATGGGTGTGCCGTCGGGGTCGGCGGTCCACATCTCGATGAGGCCCCACGGCTCCCGCACCGGCGGCCGGACGATCTCGACGCCCTTGTCCCGCAGCTCCTGGTGGGCCGCCGCCACGTCCGCGACCTGGAGCCACAGCCGCGCCGCCGTGGCCGCAGGGGCCGCCGGGGTGTCGGACCGGCCGGACAGCTCCAGGAAGCCGCCGCCGAGGAAGTAGACGGTGCCGCGCTCCGGGCCGGTGCCGAACTCGCGGTACACGGCGAGGCCCAGTTGCTCGCCGTAGAAGGCGCGGGAGCGCTCGGGATCGGTGGGGCGCAGCAGAACGCGGCTGCCGAGTACATGCACCATGCGGCCGAGCGTAGCGGCCGGGTTAGTCTCTTCCGTGCCCTGGCCACGCCGGGAAGTGATGAAGAGGCGAGCGAGAAACCGGAGAAGTGCCCCATGGATACCGTCACCGAGAGCGCGCTGACCTTCCGCGACGCCGCCGACGCCGATGTGGACGAGCTCGTCGCGCTGATCGAGTCGGCGTACCGGGGTGACTCCAGCCGGGCCGGGTGGACCACCGAGGCGGACATCCTCGAGGGGCAGCGGACCGACGCCGAGGGGGTGCGGGAGGTCGTCGAGTCGCCGGACAGCCGGCTGCTGACGGTGGAGCGCGAGGGCCGGATCGTCGCCTGCTGCCAGCTCGAACACCGTGGCGACCACGCCTACTTCGGCATGTTCGCGGTCAGCCCCGACCTCCAGGGCGCCGGGCTCGGCAAGGCGATCATCGCGTACGCGGAGCGGCTGGTGCGCGAGACCTGGGGCGCGAACGAGATGCACATGACCGTGATCTCGGCGCGCGAGGACCTGATCGCCTGGTACGAGCGGCGCGGCTACCGCCGTACGGGAAGGACGACGCCCTTCCCGTACGGCGACGAGCGGTTCGGCATTCCGCTCCGTGCCGACCTGCGGTTCGAACTGCTGGTCAAGGAACTTGGCTGACGCCCCTCACGCGGTGAACCGGCCGGTGCGCTTGATCTCCGGGTAGTCGGTGGTCGCGCCGTCGAGCCCGAGGGCCCGGACCAGTCTGAGGTGGTCCTGCGTGTTCACCACCCAGCCGATGATCCTCAGGTCCGCCTTGCGGGCCCGCTCGACGATCTCCAGGGTGAGGCGGCGGATGTTCAGGCAGACGGTCGCCGCGCCGGCGCCGACCGCCCGCTCCACGACGTCCGTGCCGTAACGGCTGGCGACGAGCGCGGTGCGCACCCCGGGCACCAGGCGCGCGATCTCGGCGATCGCGTCGTCGTGGAACGAGGACACCTCGATCCGGTCCGCCAGGCCCCGCCGGTTCATCACCTCGGCCAGCGCCCTGGCCGCCTGTACGTCCTTGATCTCGGCCTGCAGCGGTACGTGGACGGCGTCCAGCACCTCCTCGAAGACGGGGACGTGCTCGCCGCGGCCGGCGTCCAGGGCGCGCAGTTCGGCGACGGTCCGGTCGGCGATCGGACCCGTGCCGTCCGTCGTGCGGTCCAGTTCCGCGTCGTGCATGACGACGAGCTCGCCGTCCTTGCTCAGATGCAGATCGAGTTCGATGACGTCCAGGCCGGCCTCCTGGGCGGCGACGAAGGACCGGATGGTGTTCTCGGGCTCGGCACCCATGACTCCGCGGTGACCGATGGTGAGGAAGTTCAAGATCCGACTCGCTTCCGTCGACGGCGGCGCAGGGCCGCGTCCCTACGGCCCTCCTGGACCGTATCGCCTGTGCCCGTTCCGTCCAGACACTGAACATCGTTTTTGAGGAGTGTCGTCCGCCCGTGCGATGGGCAGGAAGAAATGCGGTGACGACCGGGGTGGCGCAGGATAATTTGCGGAGACTCCCCTTGCTGGGAGAAACCCCGTACGTATACGGTCGTCGTACGCAGTTTCTTTGGCGGAGGATGGGACATGACGGAAGTTCTTGTGCAGGTGGGTGCGGAGAGAAACGTTCCTCCGGTGTCGAGGGTGGTCGAGCACCCGGCATGGCCCGTGCTCAAGGATGCCGTGCAGCGGATCCGGCCCTGGCAGGCGAAGGACGGCTCGATCGACTTCGACGCCGAGGACGCCCCGGCCCGCACCGAGGCCGAGGCCGAGGTGCGCCGGGTGACCGACGCGCTCGACGAGCTGTCCCCGCTGCTCCCGCACGACCGCGCCTACCACGAGGCCCTGGTGAAGGATCTGCGCCGCTGGGCCGAGGGCGGCTTCGAGGTGCCCGACTTCCTCGACTCGCTGCTGGCCTTCCAGCCCGCCGCGGGCCGCGAGGACGGCCTCCAGCACCTGGTCGTCTTCCCGATGTACACGCAGAACGGCAACCCCGACCGCAACCTCGAGGCGGTCGTGCTGCGCATGGTCTGGCCCGACTGGCTGGCCGAACTGGAGCGCACCCGCTACGACAACCCGCTGTTCTGCGGCATCACCTTCGAGGACTTCACCGCGGGCTACGACACCAACTCCGCGGTGCTCTTCCCCGAGACCATCGCCGTGCGCGAGGCCCCCGAGCGATTCACCTGGGGCGGCATCTTCTGCGACCGCGAGGCCGCCCGCTTCCGCCGCGTCACCGCCGCCGCCGTCGACATCCTGGGCCTGGAGCTGCCCGCGGACGTCGCCGCGATGGTGCACGACCAGAAGCGGTGTGAAGAGGCGTTTGTGCTCTGGGACATGGTGCACGACCGCACTCACAGCCACGGCGACCTGCCCTTCGACCCGTTCATGATCAAGCAGCGCCAGCCGTTCTGGATGTACGGCCTGGAGGAGCTGCGCTGCGACCTCACCGCCTTCAAGGAGGCCGTCAAGCTGGCCGGCGACGGCGTCCCGCAGGCACGTGACGTGCAGGTCGCGGTGCTGTTCGACCGGATGTTCCGCTTCCCGGTCACCGGTGAGCGGGTCCGCAACTACGACGGCCTCGGCGGTCAACTGCTCTTCGCCTACCTGCACAAGCACGATGTCGTCCGCTGGACCGACAACAAACTCAGCATCGACTGGGACCGTGCCCCCCAGGTCACCAACCAGCTGTGCGCCGAGATCGAGACGCTGTACCGCGACGGCATCGACCGCCCGAAACTCGTCCACTGGTTCGCCGGCTACGAACTGGTCTCCACCTACCTCTCCCCGCACCCGGGATCCAAGTGGGCCAAGGGCCCCGAGGCACTGGACCTGACGCAGCCGCCGCGGAAACTCGTCGATGACGTGCTTCCGGACGAGTTTCCGCTGAGCATGTTCTATGAGGCACTGTCCAAGAAGTTGAAGAACGTGATCGCTTCAACCCGGGGCATCACGGCGGACAGCGCCGAGCGGGTCGCCGCGTGAGCGATCTCGTTCACACCACTGCTCAGGAGGCGAGGACCATGGGGAACGGGGCGCTCGACGGTGCGGTGATCGCGGTGGCCGGCGCAGGAGGACCCGCGGGGCGCGCGACACTGCTCAGGCTGGCCGAGGCGGGGGCGACGGTGGTCGGCTCCGACAACGACCCGGAGCGACTGGCGGAGGCCGTGGACGCGGCGCGCTACGCGCACGGCGGCGCCACCGTCACCGGTGACACGGTCGACCTGCTCGACCTGGACTCCACCCGCGAGTGGGCCGCCCGCACCGAGAAGGAGTTCGGCCGGGTCGACGGACTGGTCCATCTGGTCGGTGGCTGGCGCGGCAGCGAAACCTTCACCAAGACCAAACTGGACGACTGGGACCTGCTGGAGCTGCTGCTGGTACGCACCGTGCTGCACACCTCCCTCGCCTTCCACGAGGCGCTCCAGCGCAGCGACCGCGGCCGGTACGTCCTGATCAGCGCGGCCGGCGCCAGCAAGCCCACCGCGGGCAACGCCGCCTACGCCGCCGCCAAGGCCGCCGCCGAGGCGTGGACGCTGGCCATGGCCGACTACTTCCGCAAGGCGGGGGGCGAGCAGGGGCCCACATCGGCGGCTGCGATCCTGGTGGTGAAGGCGTTGGTGCACGACGCGATGCGTGCCGACCGCCCCAACGCGAAGTTCGCGGGCTTCACGGACGTCAAGGACCTCGCCGAGGCCATCGCCGGCGTCTGGGACAAGCCCGCCGCGGAAGTGAACGGAACCCGTCTGTGGCTCACCGAGAAGCCGTGAACCCACCCAGGACCGACGCACGTCGTCATCACGACCCGGACGTCCGCGGTTTCGCCAGCGACAACTACGCCGGGGCCCACCCGGAGGTGCTCGCCGCCCTGGCCCTGGCCAACGGCGGACACCAGGTCGCGTACGGCGAGGACGCGTACACGGAGAACCTCCAGCAGGTGATCCGCAGCCACTTCGGCCCCACCGCCGAGGCCTTCCCGGTCTTCAACGGCACCGGCGCCAACGTCGTCGCGCTCCAGGCGGTCACCGACCGCTGGGGCGCGGTGATCTGCGCCGAGAGCGCCCACATCAACGTGGACGAGGGCGGGGCACCGGAGCGGGTCGGCGGCATCAAGCTGCTCACCGTGCCCACCCCGGACGGCAAGCTCACCCCCGAGCTGATCGACCGGCAGGCGTACGGCTGGGAGGACGAGCACCGTGCCATGCCGCAGGTGGTGTCCATAGCCCAGGCCACCGAACTGGGCACGGTGTACACGCCGGACGAGATCCGTGCCCTCTGCGAGCACGCGCACGCCCGGGGCATGAAGGTGCACGTCGACGGCTCCCGGCTGGCCAACGCCGCCGCCACCCTGGACGTGCCGATGCGCACCTTCACCAACGCGGCCGGCGTCGACCTGCTCTCGTTGGGCGGCACCAAGAACGGCGCCCTGTTCGGCGAGGCCGTCGTCGTACTGAACCCGGACGGCATCCGGCACATGAAGCACCTGCGCAAGCTCTCCATGCAGCTCGCCTCGAAGATGCGCTTCGTCTCGGTGCAGTTGGAGGCCCTGCTGGCCCGGGACCTGTGGCTGCGCAACGCCCGGCACGCCAACGAGATGGCCCAGCGCCTCGCCGAGGGCGTACGCGCCGTGCACGGCGTGGAGATCCTCCACCCGGTACAGGCCAACGCGGTCTTCGCCCGCCTGCCGCACGACGTGAGCGAGCGGCTGCAGAAGCGCTTCCGCTTCTACTTCTGGGACGAGGCCGTCGGCGACGTCCGCTGGATGTGCGCCTTCGACACGACCGAGGACGACGTGGACACGTTCGTGGGGGCGCTCAAGGAGGAGATGGCGCGCGCGTAGGGACTGCGTGGGTGTGCGGCCGATCGAGAACGCGTTGACTCCCGATCGGCCGCGCTCTTGCGGGTGAACCCCCCGTTCTTGCCATTCTCGAAGGGGGTTCGCCCGGGCTCAGCGTGCCTCGGCCGCGCGGACCTGTTCCGGCGTCGGGGCCGTCCCGCCGAGGTGCGCCGGCATCCACCAGGTGTCGTCCTGGCCCCTGGGGCGCACCGGGTAGGCGCGCTGCGCGGCCTCCAGCAGCTCCTGGACGCGCTCCCGCACCTGCCGGGTGATCGCGCCCGCGTACTTGTCCCTGGACGCCTCGAGCGCCTCACCGACACGGATGGTGATCGGGGTGTGGCTGCGCTTGAAGTTGCGGGGGTGGCCCTTGGTCCACAGCCGCTGGGTGCCCCACACCGCCATCGGGACCAGCGGCACGCCGGCCTCCTGCGCCAGGCGCGCGGCACCCGACTTGAAGCTCTTCAGCGTGAACGACTGCGAGATGGTCGCCTCCGGGAAGACCCCCACGATCTCGCCGGATCGCAGCGAGTCGAGCGCGTGCGCGTACGCCGTCTCGCCCTGCTTGCGGTCCACGGGGATGTGCTTCATCCCGCGCATCAGCGGGCCGGAGACCCGGTGCCGGAACACGGACTCCTTCGCCATGAAGCGCACGAGGCGCTTCTGCGGAAGGGCGGCGAGACCGTTGAAGACGAAGTCCAGGTAGCTGATGTGGTTGCTCACCAGCACGGCGCCGCCCGATCGCGGGATGTTCTCCGAACCCCGGCAGTCGATCTTGAGGTCCCACACCTTGAACAGAGTCTGGGCGAAACCGATCACGGGGCGGTAGACGAGTTCTGCCATGGGTGGGGTGGAACCCTTCCTGCTCTCTGTCTGGGAAGGGGACTCCCAGCCGAAGTTACGCAGCCGTAGGTTTACGGCTCGTCGCTGATGGTGCCCCAAGAACGACCGGCGAACCAGCCCTGACGGCCGCCTGCGGCGAGATTCTTGTCACGTCCACCCCCTTGATCCACCTCGGGCTTTTGCGTCGCCATTACCGCGCGCACCGTCATCCGCCGCAGGAGCAGGTACATCTCGCGGTCCTCCCGCGTCGATGTCCATGGATCACGTGTCCCGTACGGAAAACCCGTACGGGGCGCCGGGGAATCTTTACGGTCTCGTGAACGCTACGAAGAATCGATGACCGGACTGACCGGACTGACCGGACTGATGGTGTGTGCTGGTGCTCGCGGCGGCGAGTGCCCACGGAGTGCCGCCGCGGCGGCGGAGCGGGAGGGTACGGGTGCGCGGGCGGGACGACGGCAAGCGGCTCCGAGCGCCGGAGATCGGCGCGGAACTGGGTGAACGCGCCACGCTGGTGCAGTTCTCCAGCGCCTTCTGCGCGCCCTGCCGGGCGACCCGGCGGGTGCTCGGCGAGGTGGCCGGCCTGGTCCCGGGCGTGGCCCATGTGGAGATCGATGCCGAGGCCCACCTGGACCTCGTGCGCCGGCTCGAGATCCTCAAGACGCCGACGGTGCTGGTCCTCGACGCCGACGGCCGTGTCGTGCGGCGGGCCACCGGGCAGCCGCGCAAGGCCGATGTGATCGCCGCGCTGGGGGAGGCGGTGTGACGGGGGACGCCCCCCGGGGGGGGCATCTCCCACATCCCGGGACCGACTTGACGGTACGTGGTGCCTATCGTCAGCCTGACACCATGTCCTCGGAGTACTCGGAACTCCTTCACCCCCGGTGGGTGCCCGCCTCGCCGGAGCTGCTGCGCTCCGTCTTCCGGCAGCATGCGGCGGGCGTGGCGGTGATCACCGCGCGCGGGGAGTCCGGCGCGGTCGGCTTCACCGCCACCTCCCTCGCCTCGGTCTCGGCCGAGCCCCCCTTGCTCTCCTTCGGTGTCGGCACCGGAGGCGCCAGTTGGCCCGCCATCGCCGCGAGCGAGCACGTCGGGGTCCATGTGCTGGGCGAGCACCAGCGGGAGCTGGCGGCCACCTTCGCCAGCCCCGGCGCCGACCGCTTCGGCGCGGCCACCGCCTGGCACGAGGGCCCCGAGGGCGTCCCCGTGCTGGACGACGTCCTCGCCCGGGCGGTGTGCGCGGTGGTGACCCGCGTGCCCGCCGGCGACCACCGGATCGTGCTGGCCGAGGTCCTGCTCGGCGACCACACCGGCTCCGGTCGGCCCCTTGTCCACCATCAGGGCCGTTTCCGCGCACTGCGTGACTGACCTGGCCGGGGGTCCCTGCTGCGGGCCCGTCGGGTTCCGGTTACGCTGCGTTGCGAAGGTCACAGTTCAAAGCGCTTGCTCAGTGGGAAAGAACTGGGTGTACTGGCGAGTAATATTTAGTTGGGAAGAGTGCTTCGCCCCGATCGGGAACGGCCGTTTGAGGCGCTTATGCTGCCTGAAGGCAGGCAGCCAGAAATGACGATGCAGTAGGAGAGCCGGCGTGAGCTTGAGGATCGTTGTCACCGTGAAGTATGTGCCCGACGCCACGGGCGACCGGCGCTTCGCCGATGACCTGACCGTCGACCGCGACGACGTGGACGGTCTGCTCTCCGAGCTGGACGAGTACGCGGTCGAGCAGGCGCTGCAGATCTCGGAAGACCGTCAAGAAGCAGGCGACGACGTGGAGATCACCGTGCTGACGGTGGGTCCGGAGGACGCCAAGGACGCGCTGCGCAAGGCGCTGTCCATGGGCGCCGACAAGGCGATCCACGTCGAGGACGAGGACCTGCACGGCACCGACGCCATCGGCACCTCCCTGGTGCTGGCCAAGGCGATCGAGAAGGCCGGCTACGACCTGGTCATCTCCGGCATGGCCTCCACCGACGGTGTGATGGGCGTGGTCCCGGCGCTGCTGGCGGAGCGCCTGGGCGTGCCGCAGGTCACCCTGCTGTCGGAGGTGGCGGTCGAGGACGGCACCGTCACCGGCCGCCGGGACGGCGACGCCGCGACCGAGCAGCTCGAGGCGTCCCTGCCGGCCGTCGTGTCGGTCACCGACCAGTCGGGCGAGGCGCGCTACCCGTCGTTCAAGGGCATCATGGCGGCGAAGAAGAAGCCGGTGACCTCCTGGGACCTGTCCGACCTCGACCTCGAGGCCGACGAGGTCGGCCTGGCCGGCGCCTACACGGTCGTGGAGTCGGCGGCCGAGCGCCCGGCCCGCACCGCGGGCACGATCGTCAAGGACGAGGGCGAGGGCGGCAAGCAGCTCGCCGAGTTCCTCGCGAGCCAGAAGTTCGTCTGAGCCACGAGGCTCGAGCTCGCTTCCCGCCCCTCATACTTCGCAAGCAGGAGAGAAGAAGTCCCATGGCTGAAGTTCTCGTCTACGTCGACCACGCGGACGGCGCGGTCCGCAAGCCGACCCTGGAGCTGCTGACCCTGGCCCGCCGCATCGGCGAGCCGGTCGCCGTCGCGCTGGGCGCCGGCGCCGCCGACACCGCCGCCGTGCTGGCCGAGCACGGCGCGGCCAAGGTCCTCACCCACGAGGCCGCCGAGTACGCCGACTACCTGGTCGTGCCGAAGGTGGACGCCCTGCAGGCCGCGGCCGCGGCCGTCTCCCCGGCCGCCGTGCTGGTCTCCTCGTCCGCCGAGGGCAAGGAGATCGCGGCCCGCCTCGCGCTGCGCCTGGGCTCGGGCGTCATCACCGACGCCGTCGACCTGGAGGCCGGCGACGAGGGTCCGGTCGCCGTCCAGTCGGTGTTCGCCGCCGCCTTCACCACCCGCTCCCGTGTCTGCCGGGGCACCCCGGTCATCACGGTCAAGCCCAACAGCGCGGCCGTGGAGCCGGCCCCGGCCGCCGGTGCGGTGGAGGCGCTGTCGGTGACCTTCTCCGCGCAGGCGACCGGCACCAAGGTCGTGGCGCGGACGCCGCGGGAGTCGACGGGCCGTCCGGAGCTGACCGAGGCCGCGATCGTGGTCTCCGGTGGCCGCGGTGTCAACGGCGCGGAGAACTTCGCGGTCATCGAGGCGCTGGCCGACTCCCTGGGCGCGGCCGTGGGTGCCTCGCGTGCCGCGGTGGACGCGGGCTGGTACCCGCACACCAGCCAGGTCGGCCAGACCGGCAAGAGCGTGTCGCCGCAGCTGTACGTGGCCGCCGGTATCTCCGGGGCGATCCAGCACCGGGCGGGCATGCAGACCTCGAAGACGATCGTGGCGGTCAACAAGGACGCCGAGGCCCCGATCTTCGACCTGGTCGACTACGGCGTGGTCGGCGACCTGTTCGACGTCGTCCCGCAGCTCACCGAGGAGATCAAGGCCCGCAAGGGCTGACCCTCCCGTACGAGGCCCCCGCGACCGCACCTCGAGTCCCCGTGGTCGTGGGGGCCTCGGCCTGTCCCGGCACTTCCTGGTCCGGTACGGCGCCGTCTACCCCAAGGTGAGCGACGCCTGCACCGGCAGATGGTCGCTCGGGAACCGGCCGTCCAGGGCGAAGGTGTTGACCGAGGCGCGGTGCACCGCGGCGCCGGGTGTGGTCAGGATCCAGTCGATGCGGGCACCGCCCGGGACCAGCGGCCCGTACCCGTGGAACGTCCCGTAGGGCTCGCCCCGGTCGGCCGCCGCGTCCCAGGTGTCGACGAGGCCGGCGTCCAGCAGAGTGTCGTACACCGGGTTCCCGTGGGCGGCGACGTTGAAGTCCCCCGTCACGACCACCGGCAGGGAGCGCGCGAGCCCGGCGACGCGCTCGGCGATCAGGGCGGCGGCCCGCTCGCGTGCGTACTGGCTGGCGTTGTCCAGGTGGGTGTTGAGGACGTAGAACTCCCGGTCACCGGCGCGCAGATCGCGGAAGCGGACCCAGGTGACCATGCGGAGGTGGGCGCTGCCCCAGGTGTTCGAGGCGATCGTGTACGGCGTGTCGGACAGCCAGAAGTGGTCGTACTCCAGCGGGGCGAGCCGGTGGGTGTCGTAGAGGACCGCCATGAACTCGTCGCGGCTGCCGCCCGCCCGGCCGGTGCCGATCCAGCCGTAGGACGGCCCCAGGTCGGCCTCGATGTCGCGCAGTTGCTGGTGGAGGCCCTCCTGGGTGCCGATGACGTGCGGCTGCTCGCGGCGCAGCAGCCGGCGTGTCACGGGTCTGCGGGCGGCCCAGCTGTGGGGTTCCGCCGTACTCGCGAAGCGCAGGTTGAACGACATGACCTCCAGCGGCCGGCCCGGACGTCCCCGGGCCGAGGCGGGCTCGGGAGGCAGCGCTGTACTGGAGAACGGGAGCGCGACGGAGGCGGCGAGCGCGGTTCTCAGTCCCAGGCGGCGCGTGACTCGGCTGTGGTTCGGCACAGAAGCTCCTTCGCTGGTGCCGTGCGGCGGTTTCCGGGCGAGTCGGACGGAGGAAGCGAATACAGACAGTGCCAGATGCACGGGGGGCATGCCGAGACGGTGGAGTGGATCGGGGCGCGAGCGGGGCGTAAGACGGTGTTGACCGGTCCGGGGACCGCCCGATAGCTTCGTTCAACGGATTGTTGATTCCGTGCCGCGGAAGATTGGGCGGGTGTGGGATGACCCAGGACCGGCAGGAGCAGGTCGCGACGAGCCTCACGGAAGCCGTCGGCACGGAGATCGGCACCTTCCTGGCGCCCGTCGACGCCGAACTGGAGCGGCGCTACCCCGGAGACCCCGGCACCCGTCAGCCCGTCCACACCGTCTACGTCCCTGGTGACGCCTTCACCGCCGGGACCCTCCGCTCCTGGGGCGACCAGGCCCTGGCCGCGCTTGACGAACACGCCCCGGACGCCGCCTCGTTCGCCGACGCCATCGGGCTGGACCCCGCACTCGCCGAGGACGTGTACGGTCGCGTCCGCTCGAAGCTGGAGCGCGAGCCCGTCGAGGATCTGCGCGTCGACTTCGAGGACGGCTACGGCAGCCGCCCCGACGCCGAGGAGGACGAGACCGCCGCCCGCGCGGCCCGGCTGATCGCCGAGGCGTACCGGAACGGCACGGCCGCCCCCTGCATGGGCATCCGGATGAAGTGCCTCGAGGCCGCCGTGCGCGACCGGGGCATCCGTACCCTCGACATCTTCCTGACCGGCCTGGCCGAGGCCGGCCCGCTGCCCGCCGGGTTGGTGCTGACACTGCCCAAGGTCACTTGTCCCGAGCAGGTCACCGCCATGGTGCGGCTCCTCGAGGCGTTCGAGAAGGCGCGCGGTCTCGAGCCCGGCCGGCTCGGCTTCGAGATCCAGATCGAGACCAGCCAGGCCATCCTCGCAGCCGACGGCACCGCCACCGTCGCCCGGATGATCCAGGCCGCCGGGGGCCGCGCCACCGGACTGCACTACGGCACTTTCGACTACAGCGCCTGCCTCGGTGTCTCCGCGGCCCACCAGGCCAGTGACCACCCAGCCGCCGACCACGCCAAGGCCGTCATGCAGGTCGCCGCCGCGGGCACCGGCGTACGTGTCTCGGACGGCTCCACCAACGTCCTGCCCGTCGGCCCGACCGCACAGGTCCACGCGGCCTGGCGGCTGCACCACCGCCTCACCCGCCGCGCCCTCGCCCGTGCCTACTACCAGGGCTGGGACATGCACCCCGGTCACCTGCCCACCCGTTACGCGGCCGTCTTCGCCTTCTACCGCGAGGGCTTCGAGCAGGCGGCCGCCCGGCTCGCCCGGTACGTCACCCGGACCGCCGGTGACGTCATGGACGAGCCCGCCACCGCGAAGGCCCTCGCCGGACACCTGCTGCGCGGCTTGGATTGCGGCGCCCTGGACATCGCCGAGGTCGCGCGGGCGACCGGCCTCACCCGCGCCGACCTTGAGGGCTTCGCCTCCCCGCGCCGCGGCAACCTGGAGGCGTCCGCCCGGTAGCCCCGTCGTCGGCGTCGGCTACGTGCGGGGCGGCGACAACGACGCACCGGTGTCCGGGCTCCCCGTCCGCTGAGACCGTACGTACCGCTCCAGACCCGACGCCGTCACCAGGTGCTCCTCGGCGAACACCCTCGTGCCCCGTGCGCACAGCAGCCGGTCGGCACGGGCCCGCGCACTGAACTGTTCGGCGGAGACGCCGAACAGTTCCCGCAACCTCCTTGATCCCATGAGGAGTTCGGTGAGCAGGGGGCGCTGCCCGCAGTGGGTGCGCGGGGCTCCGGTGCCGTCGTGGAGGACGCCGTGCCGGTTGACGTAGGCGTGGGCGCCGTGGAGCGGGGTGCCGTCGGGGAGCGCCACGCGGACGTCGGGTGCGGGCAGCCAGGCGCGGTCGTAGTTGCCGTCCGGCAGCGGCACGCCCTCGCTCGCGTCGATCACCGAGAGCTGCTCGGCGTCGAGCCAGATCACGAACAACTCCCGTTCGACGCCAGGGGCCTTGACCGGAGAAGCGGACACATAGCCCATCCGGCTCACATGAGCCGAGACACCCACGTCGACACCGGACGCCCGGGACCGCACCATGGGGACGGGTGAGGCAATTCCGAACCGGGCCAGCTTGTACCGCAATTGGCCGGGGCTGGCGTTGGAACCGAGGGCGAGGACGGGCACCCGGTCCTCGTGGACCAGGCGGTCCAGCGGCAGCAGCCGGTCCCCGTCGAGCAGCGCCGACTCCCGTGGCCACGGCCCCGGATACAGCAACGGATGCTCACGCGGCGCCTCGGCCAGGCCCAGCGCCCGCAGTGTGCGTCCTGCGGGGCCCGGGTCGCCGGTGCGGTCCTCGGCGGACACCGCGGGCTCAGTCCGCCGGGGGCAGCTCGCCGGAGCCGCGGGTGATCAGCCGGGTCGGCAGCTCGATGCGCTCGGGGGCGAGCAGGGTGCCGTCCAACTGGCGGAAGAGGCGCTCGGCCGCGGTCCGGCCGAGGGCCGCCGCGTCCTGGGCGACGACCGTGACGCCCGGCCGGAGCAGATCGGCGAGTTCGATGTCGTCGAAGCCGACGAGCGCGACCTGGCGGGACTGCTCGGTCAGGACCCGGATCACGGTGACGGTCACCCGGTTGTTGCCCGCGAAGACCGCGGTGACCGGATTCGGGTGGGAGAGCATCTCCTCGGTGGCCCGGCGCACCCGCTCGGGGCCGGTGACGCCGAGGGAGATCCAGGCGTCCTCCACCTGTATGCCCGCGTCCTCCATGGCGGCGCGGTAGCCGCGCAGCCGCTCGGACGCGGTGTGGATGCCGGGCATGTCACCGATGAAACCGATTCTCCGGTGCCCGTGGGCGATCAGATGCGCCACGCCGTCACGGGCACCGCCGAAGTTGTCCGAGAGGACGACGTCGGCGTCGATGCGGCCGGCCGGCCGGTCCACGAAGACCGTGGCGACGCCCGCCTTGAGTTCCGGTTCGAGGTACCGGTGGTCGTCACCGGCCGGAATCACCACCAGCCCGTCCACCCGGCGGGCGCACAGCGCCAGCACCAGCTCCTGTTCGCGGTCGGCGTCCTCCGCGCTGGAGCCGTTGATCAGCAGCGCGCCGTGCGCGCGGGCGACCTCCTCGACCGCCCGGCTCAGCGGACCGTAGAACGGGTCCGCGAGATCCTCCAGGACCAGGCCGACACTGGCGGTGCTGCCCTTGCGGAGCACCCGGGCACTGTCGTTGCGGCGGAAGCCGAGGGCGTCGATGGACTCCTGCACCCGGCGCTCCGTCTCCGGCGTGACGCCGGGCTCGCCGTTGACCACTCGCGAGACCGTCTTCAGGCCGACCCCGGCGCGGGCCGCCACGTCCTTCATGGTCGGCCGGTTGCCGTAACGGGACCCTGAGAGGCGGTTGGTGCGACGGGGCGTCTCCGGCACGGTGCGGTGTCCTGTCCTGTCGATCATGGGATGCGTGGATCCATGGGCTTGTATGAGGATGTGGCGTCGAGCATAGGGCCTGGACAACGTTGTCAGGCTCGGGGGACACTGTCCACCGCGCACTCCGGCCCGCAGATCACCGCGAGATCGAGGTGTGGCTCGCCCTGTGTGTCGGTTCCTGGCCGGGCATGGGTCATTTCGGCGCGTTTTTGATGGTTGACGGGGAGATCCGACACTGATGCACACCGACCTCGTGGCCGCGCTCGACATCGGCGGTACCAAGATCGCCGGCGCACTGGTGGACGGCCGTGGCCGGATCCTGGTCCGTGCCCAGCGGCCGACGCCCGCCGAGGAGGACGGCGACACCGTGATGCGGGAGGTCAAGGCGGTGCTGGCGGAGCTCACCGCGTCCCCGCTGTGGGAGAACGCGGGCGCGGTCGGCATCGGCAGCGCGGGCCCCGTGGACGCCTCGGCGGGCACCGTGAGCCCGGTGAACGTGCCCGGCTGGCGCGACTACCCGCTGGTCGCCGGGGTCCGGGCGGCGACCGGCGGGCTGCCCGTGGAACTGATCGGCGACGGTGTGGCGATCACCGCGGCCGAACACTGGCAGGGCGCCGCCCGCGGCCATGACAACGCGCTGTGCATGGTCGTCTCGACCGGGGTCGGCGGCGGACTGGTGCTGGGCGGCCGGCTGCACCCCGGACCGACCGGCAACGCGGGGCACATCGGCCACATCAGCGTGGATCTCGACGGCGACCCGTGCCCGTGCGGCTCACGCGGCTGCGTGGAACGCATCGCGAGCGGCCCCAACATCGCCCGACGGGCCCTGGAGAACGGCTGGCGCCCCGGACCGGACGGCGACACCTCCGCCGCCGCGGTGGCCGCCGCCGCCCGGGCCGGGGACCCGGTGGCCGTGGCGTCGTTCGCCCGGGCCGCGCGGGCACTGGCCGCCGGGATCGCGGCCACCGCGACCCTCGTCGAGATCGACATCGCCGTGGTCGGCGGGGGAGTGGGCAAGGCGGGCGAGGTCCTCTTCGCGCCGTTGCGGCAGGCCCTGGCCGAGTACGCGACCCTGTCCTTCGTCCAGCGGCTCGTGGTGACCCCGGCGCAGATGGGCACCGACGCCGGCCTGGTGGGCGCGGCGGCCGCGGCGCTGGCGAAGCGGAAGGCCCCGGCCGCCGCGGGCGTCTGAGGGGCGGCCGGCCCCACGCACCACGCCGTATCCCCCGCGCCGCGTGACCCCGAGGCGGTTTCGGCAGTTGAGCCCGGCATGAAGAAGCGCAGCATGCTCGCCATCGCCTCCCTCACCACCGGCTTCGTCGTCGCGGCCATCACCCCGTCTCACGCGCTCGGTGAGAGCCTCGACGGCCTTCCCGTCGGCGACACCCTCGGCACCCTCGACCAGACCGTCGCCGACGAGAGCCCGCTCCTCGCCGACGACGACCGGGAGGCCAGGGGCTGACGGGCCCACCACGAGATCCACGGCGCCGGCGCCTCGGAAGGGGGCGTCGGCGCCGGCGGTGTGCGTTCTCAACTGGGGCTGGTTTCCGTGGCAGGGTGGAGCGGGCAAGCCACAGGGGGCCAACAGAAGAGGGGGAACCGTGATCGTCTGGATCAACGGTGCGTTCGGTGCGGGCAAGACGACGACCGCACGGGAACTGATCGAACTGATCCCGAACAGCGCGCTCTTCGACCCCGAGGTCATCGGCGGGGCGCTGGGCCATCTGCTTCCGCCCAAACACCTCGCCGAGGTCGGCGACTACCAGGACCTTCCCATCTGGCGCCGGCTGGTGATCGACACGGCGGCGGCGATGCTCGCCGAACTCGGCGGGACCCTCGTCGTTCCGATGACCCTACTGAGACAGGAGTACCGGGACGAGATCTTCGGCGGCCTCGCGGCCCGCCGCATTCCGGTCCGGCATGTTCTCCTCACTCCGGCGGAAACGATCCTGCGCGAGCGGATAGCGGGCCGGGAGGTCCCACCGGACCTCCCGGACGGCGAGATGCGGGTACGGCAGTGGGCCTACGACCACATCGAGCCGTACCGGGCGGCCCTGGCCTCCTGGCTCACCGCCGACGCCTACCCGGTCGACACCGGCCCGCTGACTCCGTACGCCACCGCCGTCCGCATCGCCGAGGCGGTCGGCAACGGAGAGGTGCCCGCCTGCGACATCGTGCAGACACCCGAGCCGACCGCCGAGACCGTGGCCGCCGGTGTCCTCCTCTTCGACGAGCGGGACAGAGTGCTCCTCGTCGACCCGACCTACAAGCCGGGCTGGGAGTTCCCGGGCGGGGTCGTCGAACCCGGTGAGGCACCCGCGCGGGCGGGCATGCGCGAGGTCGCCGAGGAGACCGGGATCCGCCTCGACGACGTACCGGCACTGCTCGTCGTCGACTGGGAACCACCCGCACCGCCCGCCTACGGCGGTCTGCGTCTGCTCTTCGACGGCGGTCGCCTCGCCGCCGCCGACGCCGCGCGGCTGCTGCTGCCCGGCCCCGAACTGCGCGACTGGCGCTTCGTCTCCGAGACGGAGGCCGCCGACATGCTGCCCCCGGTGCGCTACGAGCGCCTCCGCCGCGCCCTGCGGGCGCGGGAACGCGGGAAGGCCATGTACCTGGAAGCAGGGGTACCGGTCGGCTGAGGAGAGGACGCGGGACGACGGCGGGCCGCTCGGCCCCCGTGGGCTCAGCGGGACGCCCCGCCGCGTCCACCGCCCGCGCGGAGCGCTGCCGCCGCGCGTGTGTCCGGATGCGCGCACGGCGGCGACGCGGCAGAACGTCGGACGGGCCCGGCGGGGTCAGCTCACGGCGGCCGCGTAGTTGCGCAGGAACAGCGCCTCCGTGACCGACAGCCGCTCCAGTTCGTCGGGGGAGACGCTCTCGTTCACCGCGTGGATCTGGGCCTCCGGCTCGCTCAGCCCGATGAGGAGGATCTCCGCCCGCGGGTAGAGCGCCGCGAGGGTGCTGCACAGCGGGATGGAGCCGCCCTGACCGGCGTAGCTCATCTCCTGGCCCGGGTAAGCGACCGCCATCGCGTCGGCCATGGCACGGTAGGCCGGGCTGGTGGTGTCGGCGCGGAACGCCTGGCCCTGACCGATCTGCTCGGTGCTCACCCGCGCACCCCACGGCGTGTGCGCCTCCAGGTGGGCCTGGAGCAGCTTGGTCGCCTCGACCGCGTCCACACCCGGCGGCACGCGCAGACTGATCAGCGCGCGGGCGCTCGCCTGCACGGACGGGGTGGCGCCGACGACCGGCGGGCAGTCGATGCCGAGGACGGTGACGGCCGGGCGGGCCCAGATACGGTCGGCGACCGTGCCGGAGCCGATCAGGTCCACGCCGTCGAGCACCTTGGCGTCCTTGCGGAACTGCTCGTCGTCGTACTGCAGTCCGTCCCACGTGCTGTCGCCGGCCAGCCCGTCGACGGTCGTGCTGCCGTCCTCGGCGCGCAGCGAGTCCAGGACACGGACCAGGGCGGCCAGGGCGTCGGGGGCGGCGCCGCCGAACTGGCCCGAGTGCAGGTTGCCTTCGAGGGTGTCGACCCGCAGCCGCACGAGTGTCATGCCGCGCAGGGTGGCGGTCACCGTCGGCAGACCGGCGCGGAAGTTGCCGCTGTCACCGATGACGACGGTGTCGGCCACCAGGAGCTCGGGGTGCTGCTCGGCGTACCGCTCCAGGCCGCCGGTGCCCTGCTCCTCCGACCCCTCGGCGATCACCTTGACGTTGACGGGCACGCCACCGTTGGCCTTGAGAGCGCGCAGGGCCAGCAGATGCATGAGCACGCCGCCCTTGCAGTCGGCGGTCCCGCGCCCGTACCAGCGGCCGTCCCGCTCGGTCAGTTCGAACGGCGGGGTGTCCCAGCCCGCCTCGTCCAGCGGCGGCTGCACGTCGTAGTGGGCGTACAGGAGCACTGTCTTCGCCCCCTCGGGGCCGGGGAGGTAGCCGTACACCGACTGGGTCCCGTCCGGGGTGTCGAGGAGGGCCACGTCCTGGAACCCCTCGGCGGTGAGCGCATCCGCGATCCAGCGCGCGGCGCCCTCGCTCTCACTGCGCGGGAACTGGTCGAAGTCCGCCACCGACTTGAAGGCCACCAGTTCGGCGAGCTCCTCCTTCGCCCGGGGCATCAATGAGGCGACGGTCACGGCGACCGGATTCGACGACATGGGCACGCTCCTTGTGGGTGCGACGTTGTACGGATGCGTACTTTCGTGTGCGGGACGATCATTCGGCACGGGCGAGGCCCTTGTACGGGGCATCCATGCCGTCCGATCCTCCCACAGCGGCCTCGGGTGATCGTCGCCGTAGTATGCGGGAGACAGATGGGGTACCCCCTGCTCGAGCGAAGCCGAGAGCTTGGGGGAGGCAGGCGGCTGGATCGGGAGCAGTAGACCATCGTGAGCAGCGAGAACTCTTCGGCGGACGACGCGCGGCAGGTATGGGACGTCGTCGTGGTGGGCGCGGGACCCGCGGGGGCCTCGGCCGCCTACGCGGCGGCGGTCGCGGGGCGGCGCGTGCTGCTGCTGGAGAAGGCTGACCTGCCGCGCTACAAGACCTGCGGCGGCGGCATCATCGGCCCCTCGCGCGATTCGCTGCCCCCCGGCTTCGAACTTCCGCTGAAGGACCGCGTGCACGCGGTGACGTTTTCCCACAACGGCCGCTTCACCCGCACCCGCCGGTCGAGGCAGATGCTGTTCGGACTGATCAACCGGCCCGAGTTCGACCACCAGCTGGTGGAACACGCGCAGAAGGCGGGCGCCGAACTGCGGACCGGTGTCGCCGTGCAGCGGGTCGAGCAGCACGGCTCGGCCGTGCCGGACCGCCGCACGGTCGCCCTCGTCCTGCAGGGCGGTGGGACCGTGCTCGCGCGGGCCGTGGTCGGCGCGGACGGCAGCGCCGGCCGGATAGGGGCGCACGTCGGGGTCAAGGTCGACCAGGTCGACCTGGGGCTGGAGGCGGAAATCCCGGTGCCGGAGACCGTCGCAGAGGACTGGAAGGGGCGGGTGCTCATCGACTGGGGTCCGATGCCCGGCAGTTACGGGTGGGTCTTCCCCAAGGGGGACACGCTGACCGTCGGTGTGATCTCGCGACGGGGTGAAGGCGCCGCGACCAAGCGGTACTTGGAGGACTTCATCGGACGCCTCGGCCTCGCCGGCTTCGAACCGAGCATCTCCTCCGGTCACTTGACCCGTTGTCGCACCGAGGACTCGCCGCTCTCACGCGGCCGGGTGCTCGTGTGCGGGGACGCCGCCGGACTGCTGGAACCCTGGACCCGCGAAGGCATCTCCTTCGCGCTGCGCTCGGGCCGGCTGGCGGGGGAGTGGGCGGTGCGCATCGCCGAGGCGCACGACGCCGTGGACACGCGCCGGCAGGCGCTGAACTACGCCTTCGCGGTCAAGGCGGGACTCGGGGTCGAGATGAGCGTCGGCAAACGGATGCTGGCCGCGTTCGAACGGCGTCCCGGGGTGTTCCACGCCGTCCTCACCGGCTTCCGCCCCGCCTGGAGGGCGTTCCGGGACATCACGCGCGGGGCGACGACACTGGGCGAGCTGGTCCGCACCCACCCGATGGCTCACCGCGCCATGACCGCGTTGGACCGGCGCCCCGCGGGCGGCGGGTCCGACTCCGAGGGCGCGTCCGTCAGTTCGTGACCGTGATCCGGAAGACCGGGTGGTCGGGTGCGGACGCGACGATCTCCTCGTCGGAGGACTCGGCGGTGACCCCCTGGAAGTACTGGTTCACCTCCCAGCCCCACTTCTTCAGGTAGGTCCGCAGGATCGGGAGCTTCTCCTCGTCGGGAAGCTCCACCGCGGTGAAGGAGCGGACCTTGCGTCCGACGCGCAGTTCCCCGCCCCCGGCGGCGCGCATGTTGCGCACCCACTGGGAGTGGCCGCGCGCCGAGACCAGGTACTGCGCGCCGTCCCAGGTGTGCGGGTTGACCGGGATGCGTTGCATCCGTCCGCTCGTGCGGCCGCGGACGGACATCTCGGCGGCGCCGGCGAGGCTGACTCCGTGCCGGGCCAGTCGGCCGATGACGCTGTTGAACCGGACGGCCAGGGGACTGCTCTTGCGGTAGTAGGGCGTTGACGACGACATCGGGACCTCCGGTCGGAATGCCATGGAGAGCGCTGATCTCTTTTGTGAGCACTGCTCTCGCCGTGCCCTCAGTCTGCACGATGTCGACGCGGCAAGGCAAGAGCACTGCTCTCGTTTGTGTGCGCTGCTCCGGGTTCGTGGGACACTGATCCCCATGAGCAGTACTGCACACGGCGCCCGTGTCCGGGCGAGGCTCGAAGTCACCGCGGCCATCAAGGAAGCAGCTCGCAGGCAGCTCGCGGCGGAAGGCGCCGCCAAGCTCTCACTGCGGGCCGTGGCCCGCGAACTGGGCATGGCCTCCTCCGCGATGTACCGGTACTTCCCGAGCCGCGACGACCTGCTGACCGCGCTCATCATCGACGCCTACGACTCCCTCGGCGACGCCGCCGATGCAGCCCATGGTGCGGTCGCCGGCGCCGCGCCGGCCCGGCGCTGGACCGCGGTCTGCGAGGGCGTGCGCGACTGGGCGCTCGGGCACCCGCACGAGTACGCGCTGATCTACGGGTCGCCGGTGCCCGGATACAGCGCGCCGGAGACCACCGTTCCGGCCGCCGCTCGTGTGGGGTTCCTGCTCAGGGACGTCCTGCGGGACGCGCAGCGCGACTCCGCACTGGCGAAACCCCCGCTTCCGGCCGGGCTGCGGCCGGAGGCCGAGCGGATGGCCGCCGACCTCGCGCCGGACCTCCCGCCGGAGGTGGTGGCGGCGATGGTGGCCGCCTGGGCCGAGCTGTACGGACTGGTCGGGTTCGAGCTGTTCGGGCAGTTCCACCGGGTCGTGGAGGACCGCGCGACGTTCTTCCGGCACGCGGTGGGTCGGCTCGCCCACTCCGTGGGCCTGCCGGCACTGACGTAGCGGCGTCCCCGGGCACCCTTGACGGCGTACTTCGCCGGGAGCACACGGGAGCACGACGCCGGGGTGATGCCGCTCTCCGTCCCCGTCGTCCAGCGTGACGGGCATGGACGAGCAGCACGGGTGCCGAGGCGGGCCGCCGGGGACGCGGCGGCCCGGCCCGCCCGGCCGGGGCCGCCGGACCGGCGGGGGCGTCGAGCGCTGCCGTCCCCGGCGGCCCTGGCACGGCGCTCCACCGCGCTTCTCACGGCCTTCGTGCCGATCGGCTCCCACTTCGCCGAACACGCCCAGGCGGGCGAGCGGATGGCGTTGGACCCCCTCGCGCGACTGCTGCTGTTCGTGTCCGGATACGGCACTCCGGATCGCGGCACGCGCGCGTGCGCGTCGAACAGGACGCGGGGTGGCTGCGGCCGCGTATCGACGACGGACCCGCCACCGGATCCCTGTCCGAACTCACCGAACAGGAGCGGGAGATGATGGCTCTGGTCGGCATCGGCCTGTCCAACGAGGAGATCGCCCGCCGCCTGGTCGTCAGCCCGCTCACCGCCACGACCCACGTCAGCCGGGCCATGGTCGAACCGGGTGCCCACGACCGGGCACAACTGTCCTTCCTGGCCTACGAGTCGGGCTCGGTACGGCCGGACTGGCGGGGCTGAGAAACCATCCGGAACCGCAGCAGCACACTGGCCACACGCACGAGGAAGAGTACCGGCGCGAGTACCAGCCCGGTATGGAGCAGGAGACCTTCGACGGTGCCCGGGAGGCTGAAGAGGAGCGCGGGACCTGCCACCGCCCCGAAGAGGACCGCCGCGGCGAACGCCGCGCTGCACAGGGCGTAGCCGATCTCGATGGTGATCGCGTCCCGCTCGGCCTGAGTCCGCCGCACCTGTGCCCCCCCCCGAACAAGTCCCTGCTTGGTTTTCCCGAAGTCAAGCAGCCCGGCGCCGGGCGGGCAAGCAGCTCACCCGACCGCATTGCACGGACACGGCCTGCGCGACGGCGACCGGGGCCGTGAGCACCCGCTGGTACGCCGTCGGGGTGAAGCCGTAACCCGTGTGAACGCCTCGAATGGTGGGAGCGACTCATGTGACTGACGGTTAATCACGTCGGGGCCCGGTCAACCGTGCTGGCCAGGTGTCAGCAGCCGGGTGCGCCGACGGAAGGACAGTCAGATGCGCTCTGCCCGCATGCTGCTCGCCACCGCGACGGCCACCGCGGCCCTCGTGGTCGGGGCGCCCGCAGCCTTTGCCGCCCATATGGGCGACTCGGACCACGACAAGTCTTCCTACAGCAAGGAGCACGAGGAGGACAGCCGCCACGACGAGGACAGCAGGCACGACAAGCCGCATGGCGGAATGCACGCCGGCGGCGGCGCTCTCACGGCCGTGGCCGGGGACGACGGCGATTACGGCGAGTACAAGGACGAGGACGAGGACGAGTACAAGGACGAGAGGTGCGAGGAGCGCGAGGAGGAGAGGTGCGACGAGCGTAAGGACGAAAGGGGCGACGAGCGCAAGGGCGAGAGGGGCGAGGAGGGCGAGGGCGGCCACAAGGAGAAGCCGCGCGGCGGAGTGCACACCGGCGGCGGCGCTCTCGCGGCCGTGGCCGGGGGCGACGGCGATTACGGCGAGTACAAGGACGAGGACGAGGACGAGGACGAGTACAAGGGCGAGAGGTGTGAGGAGCGCGAGGAGGAGAGGTGCGACGAGCGTAAGGATGAGAGGGGCGAGAAGGGCGAGGGCGGCCACAAGGAGAAGCCGCGCGGCGGAGTGCACACCGGCGGCGGCGCTCTCGCGGCCGTGAACGAGGGTGACTGGAGCGGCAAGCACGACGACGGCGAACACAAGGGCAAGAAGGACGAGGGTGGTTACAAGGACGAGGGCGGCTACAAGGACGAGGGTGGTTACAAGGACGAGGGCGGCTACAACGACGAGGGCGGCTACAACGAGAAGCCGCACGGCGGAGTGCACGCCGGCGGTGGCGGCCTCGCGAACCCGGCTGTCTCCGGCGGCGGCCTGGCTGCCCTGGCGCTCCTCGGTGCGGGTGCCTACGCGCTGAAGCGCAAGAAGGCTTTCGGAAGCGTGGCCTGAGCCATGCCTGACGTCATAGGAGCCGGGGCCGCCGTACGCGCGACGCGCGTACGGCGGCCCCGGCTCGCCCCTTTCGTATGCCGTGTTCGCTGCCGTGTCCGAATGAGGTGGTCCCCCGATGGCAGCCCGCCCCCTTTCCCCCGACGACACCGATCCGACTCCGGCGAGGCGGAGACTGCGCGCCCTCATGACGGCGATCTTCTGGGGTACGGCGGCCCTGGTGCTTGCGGTGAGCCTGCTCGGCGGCGGGGAGGAGCCCTCCGCCGACGCCCGCGGCCCGCACTCTCCCCCCGCGGCCTCCGCCGTGATGTCCCCGTCGGCGTCCCCTTCGACCTCCGGTCCCGCCACGACCGCGCCGACGAGCAAGCGACTGCCGCGGTCCGCCCCGACCCGGATCCGCATCCCTGACATCGACGTCGACGCGCCCTTCACCGATCTCGCCATCGGAGCCTCGGGCCAACTCGACGCACCGCCGCCGGACGACACCAACCTGGTCGGCTGGTTCGCCGACGGGGCGTCCCCGGGTGAGCACGGAACGTCGATCATCGCCGGACACGTGGACACGAAGACCTCGCCGGCCGTGTTCGCCCGGCTCTCCGAACTCGAGAAGGGCGACCGGTTCACGGTGGAGCGGGCCGACGGACGGAGCGCGACGTTCGTGATCGACCACGCGGAGTCGTTCGCCAAGAACGACTTCCCCAACGAGCGGGTCTACGCCGACACGGACGACGCCCAGGTCCGGCTCATCACCTGCTCCGGAGCCTACGACCGCGCGGCCAAGGACTACACCGAGAACCTGGTGGTCTTCGCCCACCTGGTCTGACCCGGACGGACCGCCCGCCACGGACGGACGTCGGCATGGGTTCGCTGCCCGGAGGGAGGAGGAAGGCACCCTTCCGGGCAGCGCGTTCGTCAGGCCACGGAGCAGGCGGACCCGTTGAGGGTGAACGCCGAGGGACTCGGAGCGCGGTCCGTCGTGGTGGTCGTGAAGCCGAGGGTGACGGAGCCGGCCGCGGGGATCGCCGCGGTGTAGGGGGCCGAGGCGACACTGACCGCGGAACCGCTCTGGGCCGGGGTGCCGCCCCACATGTTGGTGATGCGCTGGCCGCCCGGGAAGACCCAGCTCAGCGTCCAGCCGTTGACCGCCGAGCCGCCGGTGTTGCGGAGGGTGACCTCGCCCTGGAAGCCGCCGGGCCATTCGTTCGTCACCCGGTACCCGACCTCGCAGGTGCCCTGGCTCCCGCCGGAGGACGTGGTGACCGTCACCGTGGCGGAACGCTGTGAGCGGTTGCCGGCCGCGTCGCGGGCGTACACGGCGAAGGTGTAGGAGGTCGCGGGGGAGAGCCCGGTGAGAGTCGCGGAGGTGCCGGTGGTGGTGACGACCGTCTCGTCACCGTCGTCGATCCGGACGACGTCGTAGCCCGTCACTCCGTTCGTGTCGGTGGCCGCCGTCCAGGAGAGAGTGGCGGACGACGAGGTCACCGAGGAGACGGCCGGCGTGCCGGGAGTGGTCGGGGCCGTGGTGTCACCGCCCGGGCCGGAGGAGTAGATCGCGGCCTCCTCGGAGGTGGCCGCGATTCCGTTGGCGCCGTCGAAGAGGCGCTCACCCCAGCTGGTCAGCCGGTTCGGGTCGAAGTTCACGACCATGTCCAGGTATTCGACCCCGCCGCCGTTGCCACTCCAGGACCAGCCGAGGTAGCCGAGCCCGAGCCGGCGGGTGACGGCCAGAATGGTGTCCTCGTCGGGGTCGCCGTCGGAGTGGTCGTGCCCGAACTCGCCCACGACGAGGGGCAGCCGCGCGGCGACGAAACGGCCCAGGTAGTCGCTGATCTCGGCCGCGGTGTCGAAGACGCCGTACATGTGGATGGAGAACACCGTGTTGGCGTCCGGGTCGGCGGCGAACACCGAGGCGGCGTTGTCACGCATGGTGAACGCCCAGTCCTGGCCCCAGTTGGGGGCGTCGACCATCAGCGTGTGGTCGAACCCGGCGTCGCGCAGCTTCCGGATCGCGGCCTTGGTGTCGGCCGTCCAGTTCGTGTAGCCGGTGTTGCCGTGGGGCTCGTTGCCGATGTTGACGATGACATGGTCCTCCTGACCGGTCAGCGCGCTCTGCACGCCGATCCAGTAGTCGGCGGCGCGGGAGAGCGTCACCGCTCCGCTCTGCTCGCCGTAACCCGTGGTGTCGTGCACCTCGAGGACGCAGATCAGCCGGTTCTGCTTGCACCGCGCGACGACGTCGGCCACGTCGGCGGTGTCGTTGGCGGCCCATCGGTCGCCACTGGAGAGAACCACGCGCACGGTGTTGGCGCCCTTGGCCTTGATGTGTGCGAGAGAGCTGATCCGGTCCGCGTACCAGGTGTGGGCATGGTTGACGCCGCGCATCACGAAGTCGTTCCCGGAGGCCTCCAACAGTCGGCCGTTCTCGACGCGGAAGCCGGTGGGGGCCGCGTGGGCCGGGGTGCCGGAGGCGAGCAGCGGGAGGAGGAGCCCCAGGAGAGCGGCGACCAGACCGGCCACGCGGGGGGCGGCGGATGCGGGGAAGGGCATGCGGGAAGCGCGGGTTCTCATGGCGGCTCCAGAGGTGCGGTTCGGGGGTCGGTCCGGTCCTGGTCCGTGCCGTGCGTCATGGGGGCGTGCCCGGTGTGTGCCGTGGCTCAGGAGGCTGCCGTGGCCGTGCAGCCGACGGTCGCCGCCGGGGCGCCGGACGTCGCCGGGGTGTGGGCGAGGAAGCCGAAGGCGGCACTCGCGCCGGGAGCCAGGGCGCCGTTCCAGCTCGCGTTGGTGACGGTCACCGTGCCGTCGGCGGCGGCGCCGAGCGTGCCGTTCCACACCTGGGTCAGTCGAGCGCCGTCGGCCGGTGCGACCGTCACGGTCCAGGCGGAGAGGGGGACGGCGGAGGTGTTGCGTACCGTCACCTCGGCCTGGTAGCCGCCCTGCCAGGACGAGACGGCCCGGAACGACGCGATACAGGCCGGTTCGCCGTCGCCGGGGTCACCGGGACCGCCCGGGACACCTCGGTCGAGGAGTTCGGACAGGGCCGGGTACCAGCGGGCGGCGATCTTCTGGTTGCCGGAGTCGTTCGGGTGCACGCCGTCGTAGGCGTCGGCGGCGGTGTCGAAGCCCGTCCACTGGTCGACCACGGTCACCGGGGAGCGGCTGGTGCTCGTCGCCTCGGCCCACCCGGGGATCAGGGCGTTGAGGTCGACGACGCGCTGGGCGCAGCCGGCGCAGCTCGCGGGGTTCATCGGAATGATCCGGGCCACCAGGAGCCGCGTGTCGGGATCGGCCGCGCGCATCTGCGTCACCAGCTTGGTGTAGGCGGCGAGGATGCGGCCGGGGGAGACGTTGCTTCAGACGTCGTTCGTGCCGAAATGCATGACAACGATGTCCGGCCGGGTCGCCGCCAGTCGTTCGGGCAGCAGATCCTGGTCCGCGACGTTGGTCACCAGTTCGTCTCCGTGGCCCTCGTTGTCGCCGTCGTACGCCAGGCCGCAGCCCTGGCCGGGCAGCGTGCCGACGAAGTCGATGTCCGTGTGGCCGGAGTTCCACAACCGGTTCCACAGCGTGGCCCGCCAGCAGCCGGGTGAGCCGGTGATCGAGTCGCCCAGCGGCATGATGCGGACGGGGTCCGCGTTCGGTGTGGCCGCCGCGCGTGGCACGAGGGGCCGAGGGCGAGGCCGAACGGGAGGAGCAGGGCGGTCAGTACGAGCAGCGCCCGCAGTGGTAAGCGGTCGGTGACGCGCATGGTGTTTCCTTCCCTGGATGAGGTGGGAGCGCTCCCATGAAGACATCGAGCCACCCTTGTCAGTGACGCGTCAAGGGGGGCGGCGGAGGGAAGTGCGTGCGGCGGTGCCGCGATGTCGGAACGCGCCGTGGGTGGGGTGCGCCTGTGCACCACACCCACGGCGCGGAGAACTCCACGAGCGGATCAGGGTTCGACGCGCCTGCGGAGCAGTACCTTCCTCAGCAGCGGCCAGGCCAGCAGCAGCACGATGACCGCGTACACGATCACCGAGAAGGGCGTGTCGACCAGACCCGAGACGCTGCCGTCACTGATCTGCAGCGCGCGGCGGAGCTGCTGCTCGGCGGCCGGGCCGAGGATGACGGCGATGATGGCGGGCAGCACCGGCAGGCCGTACCGCCGCATCCCGAAGCCGATCAGACCGATGATCAGCAGAATCACCAGGTCGATCACCTCGCCGCCGACCGCGTACGCGCCGACCGCCGCGAAGAACAGGATTCCGGCGTACAGGTACGGCCGCGGGATGCGCAGCAGCTTCGCCCACACCGGTGCCAGCGGGAGGTTGAGGGCGAGCAGCAGCACCATGCCGACGAACAGGGAGGCGATCAAGCCCCACACCAGCTCGGGCTCACGTTCGAAGAGCAGCGGGCCCGGCTGGATGCCGTACTGCTGGAAGGCGGCCAGCATCACCGCCGCGACGGCCGTCGTCGGCAGGCCGAGCGTCAGCATGGACACCAGCGTGCCCGCCGCCGAGGCCGACGCCGCCGACTCCGGTCCCGCCACGCCTTCGATGGCGCCCTTGCCCCACTCGTCCTGGTGCTTGGACAGCCGCTTCTCCGTGACGTACGACAGGAACGTCGGGATCTCCGCGCCGCCCGCCGGGATCGCCCCGAAGGGGAAGCCGATGAACGGGCCGCGTGCCCAGGACTTCCACGTGCGCCGCACGTCGTCGCGACCCAGCCACGGCCGGCCCACCGGAATCGGCTCGGGCGGCCTGCGCCGCAGGTGCGCGGCGACCCACAGCGCCTCGCCGATGGCGAACAGGCCCACCGCGACGATCACCACATCGACGCCGTCGGCCAGTTGGAGGGAACCGAAGGTCAGCCGCTGCTGGCCGGTCATCTGGTCCAGACCCACCAGACCGATCGTCAGGCCGATCAGCAGCGAGGCCAGACCCCGGATCCGCGACGAACCCAGCACCGACGTCACGGCGATGAAGGCCAGCACCATGATGGCGAAGTAGTCCGGCGCGCCGATGTCCACGGCGAGTTCGGCGACCGCCGGCGCCAGCGCGACCAGCAGGATCGTGCCGACCATGCCACCCGTGAAGTGACCGATCGCGGCGGCGGCCAGCGCCTGCGCACCACGACCCGACTTGGCCATGGGGTTGCCCTCCATGGCCGCGACCACGGCGGCGCTCTCCCCCGGTGTGTTCAGCAGGATCGAGGTCGTCGAACCGCCGAACATCGCGCCGTAGTAGATCCCCGCGAACATGATGAACGCGGCGATCGGATCGAGTCCGTACGTCACCGGCAGCAGCAGCGCCACCGCCATCGCCGGGCCGATGCCGGGCAGTACGCCGATCGCGGTGCCCAGCAGCACACCGGTCGCGGCCCACAGCAGGTTGATCGGGGTCAGGGCCGTACCGAAGCCGTCCAGGAGGGAGTTGAGGGCGTTCACGTCACAGCACTCCCATCAGCGGACCACCGGGCAGCGGTACTCCGAGCAGGTTGTTGAACACGGTGTAGGAGACGAGGGAGACGACCGCCGCGATCAGCGGATCGCGGTCGAACCGGCGGCTGCCGAGGACGAAGGCAGCGCCCCAGAAGAGCAGTGCGCCCGCGCCCGGGAAGCCGAGCGGTTCGATGAGGACGGCCGAGCCGAGGAACACCCCGGCGAGCAGCAGCACCGTGCGCCAGTCGGCGGGTTCGGACAGGTCGACGTCCTCGCCTGCCTCGGCCTGCCCCCGGCCGCCGCGCAGTACGTCGACCGCGAGCAGGGCGGCGACGAGCAGCAGTCCGACGCCGACCACGACCGGTACCGTCCTCGGTCCGACGGGGCCGCGCTGGGTGATGTCGACGTCCATGGTGAGGGCGTCGGTGAGGACGAGGACGCCGAGCGCCAACAGCAGGGCACAGACGCCGAGTTCCGAGTGGTCGCGCAGCCAGGAGCGCCGCTCGGTGGCGGGCTCGGGGGTCAGGTCGGTGGTCGGTGTGGTCACAGTCCGAGCTCCTTCAGGACGGACACCACGCGCTTGTCCTCGGCCTCCAGGAAGTCACCGAACTTCTCTCCCGTCAGGAAGGCGTCGTCCCAGCCGTTCTGCTTCATGGACGTGCGCCATTCATCCGAATCGTGCAACTCCTCCACCAGTGCCACGAGTTTGTCGCGTTCTGCGTCGGTCAGTCCGGGCGGGGCGACGAGGCCGCGCCAGTTGGTGAAGTTCACGTCGTAGCCCGCCTCCCGCAGGGTGGGCGCGTCGAGCCCGGGGATCCGCTCCGGTCCGGTGACCGCGAGCAGGCGCAGCTCACCCGCCTTGATCTGGTCGAGGTACTCACCGACACCGGACACGCCGAACCCGACCTTGTTGCCGAGGATCGAGGCGAGCAGCTCGCCGCCGCCGTCGAAGGGGATGTAGTTGACCTGCTTCGGGGCGATCCCGGCGGCCCGCGCCATCAGCATCGGCGCGAGGTGGTCGGGTCCGCCGGGGGAGGAACCGCCGCCCACCGGGAGCTTGCCGGGGTTGTTCCTCCAGGCGCCGATCAGGTCGTCGATCGTCTTGTACGGGGAGTCCTTGGCGACCACGACGACGTCCTGCTCCTCGGTGAGCCGGGCGATCGGGGTGGTGTCGCCGAGGGTCTTCGGCGCGCCGTTGGACCGGACGGCGCCGACGACACCGAGGCCCATCGACATGGCGAGCTTGCCGTTGCCGTGTTCGCTCACCAGCCTGCTGAGGCCGACGGTGCCGCCGGCGCCGGGCAGGTTGAACACCTCGATGTTGTGGGTGAGCCCGGCGTCCTCGGCGTTCTTCGCGGCCGTACGGGCCGTGATGTCGTAGCCGCCGCCGGGCGTGTTGGGAACCATGAGGCGCAGGCCCGGGATCTGGGTGCCGGTCTCGGTGCCGCTGCCGGTCGTGAGCAGCGGCGGACCCACGAGCACCAGCACGGCGGCCCCGAGCAGGGCGAGGGGAGTGCGCAGGCGCACGAATGCCACCACCTGTCGGTCGGTCGTCTGGGGGTCACGCGAAGCCCTGTGGGGAGGGCGGCGTGCGCCACATGGTGCACGTGTGCCGGCGGGCTGTCCCGCTTGCGGAACCAACGGAGGTTTTGTTCATTGCGTCAGCGGCCCGCCGGGCGTCCGGGCCGGGGACCCGGCGCGGCACGGGCCCGGTCGTCGGCGTGACGAGGTCGTCGTGCGGCACGGCCGGGTGCTGGTGGTGAACCGGATGACCGTCACCGAGGACGGGCGTCTTCTCGGCCCGGTCACCACTCTGCACGACCGCACCGAACTCGCCCGTCTGGAACGGGAGACCGGGTCCTTCCGCAGCTCCTCCGAGTCGCTGCGCGCCCAGGCGCACGAGTTCGCCGACCAGCTGCACACGATCTCCGGGCTCATCCAGATCGGTGAGCAGGACGAGGTCGTGCGCTCCACACGTGCTCTGAACCGGCGCCGTCAGTCCCTCGACGTCACGCTCAGCCGGCGGGTGCGGGACACCGCCTTCGCCGCCCTGCTGGCGGCGAAGGCATCCCTCGCCGCCGAGCGCAGGGTGAGCCTGCGCATCTCCGACGACAGCGGCCTCGACCGGCCGGCCCCCGAGGACGCCGCCGAGGCGGCGACGGTCGTGGGCAACCTCGTGGACGCGGCGGCCACCGTGGGCGATCCGGGAACCGGGGCCCCGGCGGAGAGGGAGGGCACGACGCCTGGGGCGAGGTCGAACTGCGCCACGACGCCGCCAGTGTGGAGATCGTCGTCCGTGACTCCGGCCCCGGAGTCACCCCCGGACCGGCCCGCGAGGTCTTCTCGCACGGCTTCACCACCAAGGCCGCCCAGGAGGGCGAGCGCGGTATCGGACTGGCGCTCACCCGTCTCGTCTGCGAACGTCACGGCGGTGAGATCTCGGTGACCAACACCCCGGACGGAGCGATGTTCACCGCCCGCATGACCGTGAGCCACCTCGCCGACGCGGTGGCGGAAGGAGCCGGCCGATGACCAGTACGCACGGTGAGCACGCCGGGCCCGCGCGCGCCGACACGATCGACGTGCTCGTGGTCGACGACGACTTCATGGTGGCCCGGGTGCACCGCGCCTTCGTCGACCGCGTCGAGGCGTTCCGGGTGGTCGGCGTCGCCGGCACCGGCGAGCAGGCCGTCGCCGCGGTGGACGAACTCCGTCCCGACCTGGTCCTGCTCGACCTGTATCTGCCGGACCTGTTCGGCCTCGACGTGATCCCCCGGCTGCGCAGCGCGGGGCACGACTGCGACGTGATGGCCATCAGCGCCGCACGGGAGGCGGAGACGGTGCGCGGGGCGGTCCGGCACGGGGTCGTCGACTATCTGCTCAAGCCGTTCGAGTTCGAGGACCTGCGGGCCAGGCTGGAGCGGTACGCCGTCCAGCGCGGTCGGTTGCTGGGCACGGTCGTGCGTGGCCAGGCCGACGTGGACCGGGTGCTGGCCGGAGCGGCGGCGCCGGTCGTGACGTACGCGGCTCCGATGCTGCCCAAGGGCATGAGTGCGGAGACCGCCGAACTGGTCGAACGCACCCTGCGCGAGGCCGACGGCACGCTGTCGGCCTCCGAGTGTGCCGCCCTCACCGGCGTCTCCAGGGTCAGCGCCCGCCGCTACCTGGAGCACTTCCACACCGTCGGCACGGCCGAGGTCTCGCTGCGGTACGGGGCCGCGGGACGGCCGGAACGCCGCTACCGGTTCGTCGGAGGGTCCCTGCGGCAGGCCGGCGGGCGGGCCGGTGAAGTCCGCCCGCGGGGCGGGGCGCGGCTCTAGGCGTGCTGTCCCGGGACCGGCGGGCCGCGCCGCTCCCGGGGACGGTGTTCATCCTCCCCGGTCGGCGGTCACCGGGCCCGGGACGGGCGTGGCCTTCCGCTTCCGTACGAGGCGGGAAGGCGGGCTGACGCCAGGGCGAGGGCGGCGGCCGCGCTCGCGATGCCGAGAACCGCGCCGGCGGCGACGTCTCCCGGGTAGTGCACGCCCGTATGGATGCGTGAGTAGCCCACCGCGCCGGCCAGTGCGCCGAGCGGGCCGGAGGCCGCGGGCAGGACCGTACCGACGGCGGTGGCGAAGGCGACCGCCGACGCGGTGTGCCCGGAGGGGAAGGAAGCCGAGGTGGGCATCGGGACATGCCGGTCCACGGTCACCCGGGCGGCTTCCCGGTCCGGCCGGTCCCTGCGGACCAGACGCTTGCCGAGCAGGTTGGCCGACGTCGACGCCACGGCTATGGCCCCCACGCCGACGAGCGCGGCCCGGCGCTGCCGCGACCCGCCCAGGGCGAGGGCACCGGCGATGGCGAACGAGATCTTCGAATGGTCGGCCGCGTGCGAGAGGCGGCGCAGGGCCCGGTCGAGGGTGGGGGTGGGAGTGGCCGCCACCGCCGCGTACAGGGCACCGTCCACGGCCCTGAGATCGCCGAGGACGGCGGACGCCATCCGACGGAGTCCGTCGGCGGGCCGGGCGGGCGCGGTGAGCGGACGGGCACCGCCCTGGTCGGTGGTGGTCGGCTCGTTCATTCGTCTCTCCCGCGGTGGCGTTGTGGAGGGGGTCCGTGTGTTGGGGGCTCGCCAGGTCCTGTCCGGCGGATCATGCCGCAGACGCGGGGGCGTGCCGCCCTCCCCCAAGCTCTTCGAGCAGGGCCCCCAGCGGCGTTGTCGTCGGTCGCCATGGCTTCCTTCCCTCCCAGCTCCCGGCTTCTCCCCGCTCTCGGCTTCTCCCCCACTCTCGACTTCGCTCGAGCGGGAGGGACCCCCATGAGCGGGGGACCCCCTTGAGCAGAGGAGACCCCGACCGACTTTCTCCGCCGCCTTGCGGCTGACCGCACCAGGCCCCGCTCACCGGCGCTGACGAGGCACCGTCGAGTTCCTGCGGCCTGATCCGCCGGACAGGCCCTGGGCGCACCCGCACCGTGGACCGGGAATCACCGGGTGCCCACGGTACGCGTGATCCATCCGGTACGTCTCCGCGCCCCCCGCCGCAGCCCGGCCGTCACACCCGTCCGGGTGGCCGCCGACGGTCAGGTCGCCCGGAAGGTACGCAGGCGGAGGGAGTTGCCGACGACGAAGACCGAGGAGAAGGCCATCGCCGCCCCCGCGATCATCGGGTTGAGCAGGCCGGCCGCGGCGAGCGGCAGCGCGGCGACGTTGTAGGCGAAGGCCCAGAACAGGTTGGACCGGATCGTGCCGAGAGTGCGGCGGGCCAGCCGGATCGCGTCCGCCGCGGCCCGCAGGTCGCCCCGGACGAGGGTCAGGTCGCCGGCCTCGATGGCCGCGTCCGTGCCGGTGCCCATGGCCAGCCCGAGGTCGGCCTGGGCCAGCGCGGCCGCGTCGTTGACCCCGTCGCCGACCATTGCGACCGAGCGGCCTTCCGCCTGAAGGCGCTTGACGACATCCACCTTGTCCTGCGGCAGCACCTCGGCGATGACGTCCTCCGGTGCGATCCCGACCTCGCGGGCGACGGTCCGGGCCACCGCCTCGTTGTCGCCGGTCAGCAGGACGGGCCGGAGGCCGAGCGCGCGCAGCCGGCGCACCGCCTCGGGGCTGGTCTCCTTCACCGCGTCGGCGATCTCCAGCACCGCGCGCGCCTCGCCGTCCCAGGCCACCGTGACGGCGGTGCGTCCGGCGGTCTGGGCCGTCTCCAGGGCCCGCGCCAGCTCGGACGGCAGCTTCAGTTCCCACTGCGCCAGCAGCTGTTCCCGGCCGACGAGCACCGCGTGGCCCTCCACGACACCCTGGACGCCGAGTCCGGGCACGTTGCCGAAGTCCTCGGGAGAGGGCAGCGTGCCCAGCTTCTCCAGGGCGCCGTCGGCGACGGCGCGGGCGATCGGGTGCTCGGAGGAGTGCTCCAGGGCGCCTGCCAGCCTCAGCACGTCGGCCTCGTCGGTCCCTTCGGCCGGGTGCACGGCGAGCAGGGTCATCCGGCCGGTGGTGACCGTGCCGGTCTTGTCGAGCACCACGGTGTCGACGCGGCGGGTGGTCTCCAGGACCTCCGGGCCCTTGATGAGGATGCCGAGCTGCGCGCCGCGCCCGGTGCCGACCATCAGCGCGGTCGGCGTGGCGAGGCCGAGGGCGCACGGGCAGGCGATGATCAGTACGGCCACGGCGGCGGTGAACGCGGCGGTCATCCCGGCGCCGTTGCCCAGCCAGAAGCCCAGCGTGCCCAGGGCCAGCGCGATCACGATCGGCACGAAGACCGCGGAGATCCGGTCCGCGAGCCGCTGCGCGGCGGCCTTCCCGTTCTGCGCGTCCTCCACCATCTTCGCCATCCGGGCGAGCTGGGTGTCGGAGCCGACCCGGGTGGCCTCCACGACGAGACGCCCGCCCGCGTTGAGCGTGGCCCCGGTGACCGCGTCCCCGGGGGCCACCTCCACCGGCACGGACTCTCCGGTGAGCATGGAGACGTCCACCGCCGAGGTGCCCTCGACGACGGCCCCGTCGGTCGCGATCTTCTCGCCGGGGCGTACCAGGAAACGGTCGCCGACCGCCAACTCCTCGACGGGCACCGTCTCCTCGCGCCCGTCGGGCCGGAGCACGGTGACGTCCTTCGCTCCCAGTTCCATCAGCGCCCGCAGCGCCGCGCCCGCCTTCCGCTTGGCGCGCGCCTCGAAGTACCGCCCGGCCAGGATGAACGCGGTGACGCCCGCGGCGGCCTCCAGATAGATGTTCCCGGCGCCGTCCGAACGGGCGATGGTCAGTTCGAAGGGGTGGGTCATGCCCGGGGTGCCCGCGGTGCCGAAGAAGAGCGCCCACAGCGACCACAGGAACGCCGCCGAGGTGCCGACCGAGACCAGGGTGTCCATGGTGGCCGCACCGTGCCGCGCGTTGGTGAACGCCGCCCGGTGGAAGGGCCACGCCGCGTACGTCACGACCGGGGCCGCCAGCGTCAGGGACAGCCACTGCCAGTACTCGAACTGCAGGGCCGGGATCATCGCCATCGCGACGACGGGCACCGACAGCACCACGGCCGTGATCAGCCTCTCCCGCAGAGACCGGAGCTCGTCGGGGGATCCGGTGGAGCCGGAGGAGGCGGGCTCGTTCTCGCGCGCGGGCGGTGCGGGCTCCCGTGCCGTGTACCCGGTGGCCTCGACGGTGGCGATCAGGTCCCGGACGGTGACTGCGGCGTCGTGCGACACCTTGGCCTTCTCGGTGGCGTAGTTGACCGTGGCGGTGACCCCGTCCATCCGGTTGAGTTTCTTCTCGACCCGCGCGGCGCAGGAGGCGCAGGTCATCCCGCCGATGACCAGCTCCACCTCTCCCCGGGCCCCGGCCTCGGTCTCGTTGCCGGCTGTACGGACGGTCATGGGCGCTCCTGGTGACGAGGGCCGGCCGGAACATGCCGGCAGCCGATTGCAGTATACGGGTCGGGGGTATCTCTTCCGCTTCCCAGGTATACCCCCGGGAGGTATCTGGTTTCAAGGGCCGCCCAGTCTCGACTGGATACCCCCCAGGGGTATTGTGGGGTGTGTGGGCGCCGACCCGGACCCGGGCCGGTCGCGCTGTTCCGAGGAGATGCCGAGGAGCTTCCGGGGAGAGACGACCATGCATACCGGATGGAAGATCACCGCATTCGCCGCAGCCCTGGCCGCGACCTTCGGCACGGTCTACGGCGTCGGCCAGGGGGTGGACCCGGTCGTCGCGGACAGTGCGCCCGCACCGGCGCACGACGAGAAACACACCCCCGCGTCACCCGCGCCCGGCGAGGGCGCGGGCCGAGGCCACTGATGCTCAGCCCAGGGCGCGGTCCAGATTGAACGCGGCGCTGATCAGCGAGAGATGCGTGAACGCCTGCGGGAAGTTGCCCTGCTGCTCCCCGGTGTGGCTGATCTCCTCGGCGTACAGGCCCAGATGGTTGGCGTACGTCAGCATCTTCTCGAAGGCGAGTGACGCCTCGTCGAGCCGTCCGGCCCGGGTCAGTGCCTCGACGTACCAGAACGAGCAGATGGAGAACGTGCCCTCGTCACCGTGCAGGCCGTCCGGGCTCGCCTGCGGGTCGTACCGGTAGACCAGCGAGTCCGACACCAGGTCCTCGGTGAGGGAGTCGAGCGTGGACAGCCATTTGGGGTCGGTCGGCGCGATGAACTTCGTCAGCGGCATCATCAGCACCGCCGCGTCCAGCACGTCCCCGTCCTCGTGCTGTACGAAGGTCCGGCGCGCCTCGGACCAGCCGTGGCTCATGATCCGCCGGTAGATGGTGTCGCGGCTCGACCGCCAGCCGGGAAGGTCGGCGGGCAGACCGCGCCGGGTGGCCATGCGGACGGCCCGCTCGATCGCCACCCAGCACATCAGCTGCGAATAGAGGAACTTCCTGCGTCCGCCGCGCGTTTCCCAGATGCCCTCGTCGGGCTGGTCCCAGTGCGTGCACACCCAGTCCACCAGCGCGCACACGCGGTCCCACTGCTCGCTGGAGATCGGCTCGGCCCACTTGTCGTACAGATAGAAGGAGTCGATCAGCGCCCCGTAGATGTCGAGCTGCAACTGGTCGGCCGCCGCGTTGCCGACCCGCACCGGTGCCGAACCCCGGTACCCCTCCAGATGGCCGAGTTCGCGCTCGGACAGGTCGGTACGGCCGTCGATGCCGTACATGATCTGCAGCGGGCCGGAGGGGCACCCGGCGCCGGGGCTGACGTGCCGGGTCACGAATCCCATGAACGCCTTGGCCTCCTCGGAGAAGCCCAGCCGCAGCAGCGCGTACACGCAGAAGGCCGCGTCCCGCATCCACACGTACCGGTAGTCCCAGTTGCGTTCCCCGCCGAGCCTCTCCGGCAGGCTCGTCGTGGGCGCCGCCACGATCGCCCCGGTCGGCGCGTAGGTGAGCAGCTTCAGGGTGAGGGCGGAGCGGTGCACCATCTCCCGCCACCGGCCGCGGTAGCGCGAGGAGGACAGCCAGCGCCGCCAGTACCGCACCGTCGCGCCGAACTGCTCCTCCGCCTCCCGGTGCGCGCAGTGGCGGGGGGCCACCTCGCCGCCGACCTGGTCCAGGGTGAACACCGCGGTCTCGCCCTCCGCCAGTTTGAAGTCGGCCCGCGCGTCCGGGCCGTCGGCCTCCAGCGGGACGGTCGAGGTGAGCGCGAGGGACAGCGCCTCGGACTCGAACACCGCCAGGTCGCCGGCCAGCCGCAGGGTGTGCGGCCGGGTGCCGTACTCGAACCGCGGGGCGGCCCGCATCCGGAACGGGAGGGCGCCGCGCACGCACAGCACCCGCCGGATCAGCCGGTGCCGGCCCTCCTCGGCCGGCTCCGGCTCCCCGGTGACCGGCATGAAGTCCTGCACCTCGCCCACGCCGTCCTCGGTGAAGAACCTGGTGATCAGGACATTGGTGTCGGGGAAGTAGAACTGCTTGGTGCGTGCCGGCACGGCCGCCGTCAGCTCGAAGGAGCCCCCGCGCTCGGCGTCCAGGATCGCGGCGAAGACACTGGGCGCGTCGAAGTCCGGGCAGCAGTACCAGTCGATGGTGCCGTCGGTCGCCACCAGCGCCACGCTGCGCAGATCGCCGATCAGGCCGTGGTCGGCGATCGGCGCGTACCGCTGCCCGCCGGACGTTCCCCGCTCCCTCGCCGTTTCGTCCATCGCAGCCTCCCTGGCCCGCGGTACGTGCCGCTCTGTCTGCCAGCTTAGGCAGGCCCGGCCGGCCCGCGGTGCGCGGTTCACGCCACGACGACGCGCAGTCCCGCCTCCTCGAACCGGCGCACCGTCTCCGGGGCCGCCGCCGCGTCCGTGACCAGGATGTCCACCGACTCGGCCGAACAGATCCGGGCGAACGCCCGCCGGCCCAGCTTGCTGGAATCGGCCGCCACGATCACCCGCTCGGCCCGCTCGCACAGCAGCCGGTTGATCGCCGCCTCCGCCTCGTCGTGCGCCGCCGCACCGTGTACGACGTCGAAGGCGACGACGCCGAGCACCGCCACGTCGAGCGTGATCTGCCCCAGCACCCCGTCCGCGAGCGGCCCGACCAGCTCGTACGACTGGGCCCGCGCCACACCGCCCGTCACCACGATCTTGAACTGCGGGCGCACGGCGAGTTCATTGGCGATGTTGAGCGCGTTGGTCACCACCGTCAGCGCGGGCGATCCGGATGCGAGATCGCCGCGTACCGCCAGCGCACGCGCCACCTCCGTGGTGGTGGTGCCGCCGGTCAGCCCGACCGCCTCGCCCGGTGCGAGGAGGCCCGCCACCGCCTCGGCGATCCGCTGCTTCTCGGAGGCGCGGCGAGCGGTCTTGTAGCGCAGCGGCAGCTCGTACGACACCCCGTGCGCCACCGCCCCGCCCCGGGTGCGCACCAGCATCTGCTGCCCGGCGAGGGTGTCGAAGTCCCGGCGGATCGTCGCGGCCGACACCTCCAGTTCGGCGGCGGCCTCGTCCACGTCCAGTCGGCCCCGCTCGACGAGCAGTTCCAGCAGCGCCCGCCAGCGGGCGTCCCGCGACATCCGCCCTCCCGTTCTGCGGTCACCCGCCGTCTCCCGGCCTCCGGCGACCTTAGCGTCTGTCCGCCGGACAGGCGCCGGCGCACTCGACGATCTCTGCCCGGATGCTTGATCGTGCTTGAAACTCCCCTCTATCTTGCAACAACAATCACCGAGGAGGGTGGGGCGGACATGACGCACGTCGAGGACGAACTGAGGAGTCAGCCCGAGTGCTGGACGCGGGCCGCGACGCACGCGGCCGAGCACACCCGGGTCCTCCCGGCACCGGGGGAGCGGGTCGCGGTCGTCGGCTGCGGCACCTCGTACTTCATGGCGCAGGCGGTGGCGGCCCTGCGCGAGGGAGCGGGCCAGGGCGAGACGGACGCCTTCGCCGCCTCGGAATTCCCGCACGGACGCGCCTACGACCACGTCGTCGCCCTCACCCGCTCCGGCACCACCACCGAAGTCCTGGCCCTGCTCGACCGGTTGAAGGGCAGCACCCGCACCACCGCGCTCACCGCCGACCCGGACACCGCCGTGACGGCATCGGCGGACGAGACCGTCGTACTCGACTACGCGGACGAACGCTCCGTCGTCCAGACGCGGTTCGCGACCACGGCCCTCACCCTGCTCCGCGCCCACCTCGGCCTGCACACCGAAACAGTCGTCGAGGACGCGCGAACCGCCCTCGCGCGGCCGCTGCCCGAAGGGCTCGTGCACTGCACCCAGTTCACCTTCCTCGGTCGCGGCTGGACCGTGGGCCTCGCCCACGAGGCGGGTCTGAAGATGCGGGAGGCCGCCCTGGCGTGGACGGAGGCCTACCCGGCCATGGAATACCGGCACGGCCCCATCAGCGTCACCACGCGTGGTACGGCCACCTGGATGCTGGGCGACGCACCGGACGGTCTGGCCGCACAGGTACGGGACACCGGTGGATCGTGGATCCAGGGCACCCTCGACCCGCTGGCCGAACTCGTCCGCGCCCAGCGCCTCGCCGTCGCCGTCGCCGAGGCCCGCGGACTCGACCCCGACCGCCCCCGCCACCTCACCCGCTCAGTCGTTCTCGAGCCCTGACCCCGCCGGAAGGACCGGAAAGAACCGGAAAGGAGCGGACGTGCCCCTCACCACCACCGGCGAACTCGTCGACCGCGCCGCCGCGGCAGGCTCCGCCGTCGCCTCGTTCAACGTCATCACGCTGGAACACGTCGAAGCCGTCATCGCCGGGGCCGAGTCGGTGGACGCCCCCGTGGTCCTCCAGGTCAGCGAGAACGCGGTCAAGTTCCGCTACGGTCGTCTGCTGCCGCTCGCCCGCGCCGCCGTCGCCGCCGCCGAACGCGCCGCCGTTCCCGTCGCGTTGCACCTCGACCACGTCCAGAGCGACGCCCTGCTGCGCCAGGCCGCGGACGCCGGCTTCGGCTCCGTGATGTACGACGCGGCCCGGCTGCCCTACGCCGAGAACCTCGCCGCGACCCGGGCGGCCGCCGACTGGGCGCACGCCCGGGGCCTGTGGATCGAGGCGGAACTGGGGGAGATCGGCGGCAAGGGCGAAGCGCCGCCGCTGGACGCCCACGCGCCCGGCGCCCGCACCGACCCCGACCAGGCCCGCGCCTTCGTCGCCGACTCCGGCGTGGACGCCCTGGCCGTCGCCGTCGGCACCACCCACGCCATGACCACCCGCACCGCCACCCTCGACCACGCCCTCCTCGAACGCCTCTCCGCGACTCTGGACGTCCCCCTCGTCCTGCACGGGTCCTCGGGCCTGCCGGACACCGAACTCACCGCGGCCGTCGGATCGGGCATCGCCAAGGTGAACATCGGCACCGCCCTGAACGTCGCCATGACCGGCGCCATCAGGAACTTCCTCGCCGCCCACCCCGAAGCGGTCGACTCCCGCGGCTACCTGACCGTGGGCCGGGAAGCGATGACCCGCGCGGTGGCGGACGTCATCGTGACGCTCACCCCCCACTGACGCGGGCCGTCAAGGGCGCTGCGTCGCTAACGCTTCACGGACTTCAGAACGACGAACTTCGGGTCGCTCGCCACCACTTCACTGTTCCCGAACAACCGCCGCAACTTCACGTGGTACCCCAGATGGCGGTTGCCGACCACCCACAGCTCACCACCGGGGCGCAGGGTGCGCCTCGCGCCGGTGAACATGCGCCAGGCCGTCGCCTCGCTGGTCGCCTGGTGGGAGTGGAACGGCGGGTTGTTGAGTACCAGGTCGACGCTGCCGTCCGGCACGCCCGCCAGGCCGTCGCCGACCCGGAACTCGGCATGCCCGGGTACGCCGTTGGCCCGGTACGTGGCCTCCGCGGACGCCACCGCCTGGAACGACTCGTCGACGAACAGCACCTCGGCCCGCGGGTCGGCCAGCGCCACCGCCGTACCGACGACACCGTTGCCGCACCCGAGGTCCACCACCCGGAGCCCGGTCCGCCCGGTCGGCAGGTGCTTCAGGAGGAACCGGGTGCCGATGTCGAGCCGGTCGGCGCAGAAGACCCCCGCGTGGTTGACGACGGTCCGGCCCGAGACCGCGCCGACGCCGTCGGGCAGCGCGTAGCTATACGGCCAGGGACTGGGGGGCCGGGCCAGGGCAGGGTCCGGGGTGCAGAAGATGAGCCGCGCCTTCTTCTCGGCGAGGGAGGTCCGGGTGGGGCCGATGATCCGCTCGAAGAGTTTCAGCGTCGAGGTGTGGATCTCCTTCACCATGCCGGTTCCGACGACGACCGTGCCCTCGTGCACGGCGGGCGCCAGCCGCAGCAACTGGTCCTCCAGCAGCGCCAGACTCTTCGGCACCCGCACCAGCAGCACATCGATCCGGCCCGGCGGCGGATCCTGCGTGGTGAGCAGCCGGACCGTGCCCGGCTCGACACCGGCGCGCGCCAGGTTCGCGCGGGTCGCCTCCTGCCCCAGCCAGGAGTCGGTGATCTGTGTCGGCCGGTGCGCGGCGAGCGCCGTGACCAGCGCCCCCCAGCGGTCTCCGACGACCACGACCGTGCCGTCCAGCGGGATCGGTTCCCGGTCGAGGTGCCCGAGGAGGTACTCGTCGGAGGCGTCCCAGGCGCGCAGCCTGTCGCGGGGGTCCTCGGGGAAGCGGGACAGCACCGGCGCGCCCCACGGAGTCGTCATACGGTCGTTCATCGTGCGACCAGGCTAGCGGAGCCCGGAGTTCCAGCCCGGGCGGTGTCGGACGGGAGGGAGACCTCGGGCGCCGGGCTGCCCCCGGCCCGGGAGACAGCCCGACCTCGGTCCCGGGGACAGCCCGGCCTCGGTGCCGCCCGTGTCCTCCGTTTCGGCGGGCCGTCACGGCTCGCCCACCACGGGGACCCGCGCGTGCACACGGGTGCGGCACCACCGGAGTGGGGACCGGCCGGGCGGCCGAGCATCCCGCTCCGGGCCGGCGGCCGACAGCCCGCCGCCGTTTCGGATCATGGGAGACTCACCCTCATGAGCGGGAAGGCGGACCCCCGGCCGGCGGGGGAAGGGATCACCTCGAGGACGCGGCTGGACCGGGGACGCGGAGCGCTCGGGCCCGCGTTGGAGCTCGTGCACACCGGACGTGCCCCGACCCGTGCGGTGCTCACCGCGGAACTGGGCGTGACGCGGGCGACCGCCGGCGCCGTCGCCGCCGAACTGGAGGCGCTCGGCCTGATCAGGGTGGACGCCCGGCCCGGCGCGGCCGCCGGTTCGCAGGGCAGGCCCTCGCACCGGCTCTCGATCGCCGAGGACGGACCGGTGGCACTGGCCGCGCAGGTGCACTCCGACGGGTTCCGGGCCGCCCTCGTCGGCCTCGGCGGCCGGATCGTCGCCACCGCGCCCGGCAGCGAGGTCATCGACGCCGACCCGGCGAAGGTGCTCGGCTCCGTCGTCGCGGCCGGCGCCGAACTGCTCCGCGAGACCGGACGCCGGTGTGTCGGAGCGGGGCTCTCCGTGCCGTCAGCGGTGGCCGAACCGGAGGGGCTGGTGTTCAGCCCGCTGCGCCTGGCCTGGCCCACGGGCGCCCCGGTGCGGGAGATCTTCGCCGAGCAGGTGCGCGCCGCCGGTCTCGACGGCCCCGCCTTCGCGGCGAACGACGTCAACCTCGTCGCCCTCGCCGAGCACCGGCACGGCGCGGGGCGCGGCTCGCGCGACCTGCTGTGCGTGGCCACCGGCCACCGGGGCGTCGGCGGCGCGCTGGTGCTCGACGGCCGTCTGCACACCGGCAGTTCCGGTCTCGCCCTGGAGGTCGGCCACCTCGCCGTCAACCCCGGGGGCCGCCCCTGCTACTGCGGCAGCCGGGGCTGCCTGGACGTGGAGGCCGACCCGCTCGCCTTCCTCACCGCGGCCGGACGCGAACCCGGCCCCGAGATGTCCCTTCTCAAACAGGCCGACACACTGATCCACGAGCACTACGACGACCCGGCCGTCCGCGCCGCCGTCGCCACCCTCGTCGACCGCCTGGGGCTGGGTCTCGCCGGCCTGGTGAACATCCTCAATCCGGACCGGATCATCCTCGGCGGCCTGCACGGCACCCTCCTGGACGCCGCCCCGGACCGGCTGCGCGCCGTCGTCGCCGACCGCAGCCTGTGGGGCCGCAGCGGCGGCGTTCCGATCCTGGCCTGCACCCTGGACCACAACAGTCTGGTCGGCGCCGCCGAACTGGCCTGGCAGCCGGTCCTCGACGATCCGCTGGGGGCCTTGGCATAACGGTCCGGCCGGTGGGCAGGCGGATGCCCGAGTCGACAGGCGGAACCACGGCCGGGGACCGCACAATGATCCACGAAACGCGATCGGTGAAGCACTGCCGGACAGTGCGCGCGCCGACCGGGTCCGGGACACCCGCCCCGGACCCGGCACCGGAGCACGAGGCACTGCCCACCGCACACGGAGCGACCGCCCCGACCCGCAGAAAGCCGAGGCCATGACCGACCAGCTCACCGTGACCGTCCTGGGCACCGGCATCATGGGTGCCGCGATGGCCCGCAACCTCGCCCGGGCCGGCCACGCCGTCCGTGTCTGGAACCGCACCCGCGCCAAGGCCGACCCGCTCGCCGCCGACGGCGCACACGTCGCAGGCACCCCCGCCGAGGCGGTCGAGTCCGCCGACGTCGTCCTGACCATGCTCTACGACGGTCCCGCCACGCTGGAGACGATGCGGCTGGCCGCCCCCGCCCTGCGGCGCGACACCGTCTGGGCGCAGTCCACCACCGCCGGTCTCGAGGGTGTCGCCGAGCTGGCCGGCTTCGCGCGCGAGCACGGCCTGATCTTCTACGACGCCCCGGTGCTGGGTACCCGGCAGCCGGCCGAGGCCGGACAGCTGACCGTGATCGCCGCCGGACCGGCCGCGGGCAGGACCACGGTGACCCCGGTGTTCGACGCCGTCGGCGCCCGCACCGTGTGGACCGGTGAGGACGGGGCGGCCGGCAGCGCGACCCGGCTCAAACTCGTGGCCAACAGCTGGATCCTCGCGGTCACCTCCGCCGTGGGGGAGACCCTCGCCCTGGCCGAGGCGCTGGACGTCGACCCCGGCGGCTTCTTCGACCTCATCGCGGGCGGCCCGCTCGACATGGGCTACCTGCGCGCCAAGGCGGGGCTGATCCTGGACGGGCCGCTGACCCCGGCCCAGTTCGCCGTGACCACGGCCGCCAAGGACGCCGGTCTGATCGTCCGGGCCGGCGCACAGCACGGTGTACGCCTGGACGTGGCCGCGGCCGGTGCCGAACGCCTGGAACGCGCCGCGGCCCAGGGCCACGGTGATGAGGACATGGCCGCCGCCTATTACGCCAGTTTCGCCCGTCACGACGAATCCACCACCTGAGCACCCGGTACGAAGCGTCCGGGGAACCCGTTCGACGACCCACCGAGGAGTCCGTAGTGTCCAAGCCCCCGCTGCCTTCCGAGGCCGACGGCCTGCTGCGCCGCCCCAACCCCTGCGTCATGGCCACCCTCCGCTCCGACGGCACACCCGTCTCCACGCCCACCTGGTACGTGTGGGAGGACGGCCGCGCGCTGATCAGCCTGGACGAGGGCAGGGTCCGACTGAAGCACCTGCGCCGCGACCCGCGCGTCACCCTCACCGTGCTGGACGAGGACAACTGGTACACCCATGTCACCCTCATCGGCCGCGTCGTCGAGCTGAAGGACGACGAGGGCCTGGCCGACATCGACCGCCTCTCCCGGCACTACACCGGCAACCCGTACCCGAACCGGGACCGGGCCCGGGTCAGCGCCTGGATCGAAGTCGACCGCTGGCACGGCTGGGGCGCGATGAAGGACAGCGACCAGGCGTCCACCTGAACCCGACGGGGGAGGGGGCAGGTGCCGCCGTCCCGGGCACTTCCCGTGGGGTGCACGCGGTGCCGCCGGCCGTACGACGACCCGGTACCCCCTGGGGGCGACTCTCGGAAGTGTCGCGTCACCACGACGCGACAGCGCGTCCGAGGAGCTGAACGATCGTGCAGACCCCGGCGCACCTCGGTGCAGGAGGGCCCGGCCCGTGGATCCTGCTCTTCCCCTCCTGATCCGGGCTCTGGTCATCGGCGGCGGCATCGCACTGCTGCGCCGCACGGTACGGCGGGGACGCCGTGGCCAGGCTCCGGCCCACCGTGGCGGACGGCCCGCCCGTCAAGGTGCCCGGCCACCGCTTCGCCTCCGGCGAGAGCGACCGAGAGCGACGAGGACGAGTACCGGCGGCGGCTCTCCGTCCTGGACGAGGGGTTCGGCCGGCGCGGCGAGGGCGGCGCGGCATGACCACCGGAGTCACCGCCCGGTCAGCCGACAACGGCGGACCGGGCGGGTTCCGGTTCGTGCCGGTGTCCCTCGACGGCGTGCTCGACGAGTGCGACCTCCGCGAACCGGTGTGCGGCGTGCTCGACGGCATTGATCCTCGGACACCGCTCCCAGTCCGCGACGGGAGTCGCGGACGGCGTCGGCAGCGTGAACCACACGACCTTGCCCGACTCGCCGTCCGGCAGCGCGCCCCAGCTCTCGCTCATCGCGGCCACCATGGCCAACCCCCGCCCGCAGGTGGCGAGCGGACCGGCGTCCGCCACGACCGGCAGCCGCGGGTCGTGGTCGCGCACCGAGACCTTGAGCCGGTCGAGCAGTACTTCCAGCTCGACCGTGCAGCTCTTGTCGGGCTGGGCGTGCCGGTGGACGTTGGACAACAGCTCCGTCACACCGAGCGAGGCCCGGTCTATCAAAATCTCCATGTGCCAGTAGCGCAATTGCGCAGATACGATTCTGCGGACCTGGCCGATCCTCGAAGGCAGAGCCTGGAGCTCCACCGTGCAGTGTCTGCTTGGGTGAGTGATCACAGCTGCGACTCCCCGGTGTCAGGCCCGGACGGACGTCCGGAAGAACACGGAGTACGGATCCAGCAGGGTGCCCGCGTGACGTGGCCGCCTGCTGTCGTGGCCGGCGGGCTGGTTCGCAGCGTTATCGCCGGTAAACCCAGAGTGACGTGAAAACAGCGTGACGCAGGGCCTGAAGTGACGCAACTCACGGGCATATCAGGCGCCGCGGCCCGATGCCCGGCGTACGGCTTCGATGAAGCGGCGGGCCGCGGGCGGTCCCGGCTCGCCCGGCGCCGGGTCGTGGTCGCCCAGCGTCAGCAGGTACCGATGGCCGTTGAGGTCGGCCAGGGCACGGTCCTCGGGGGCGAACCAGGGCCGGGAGGCGCGTACGGCCTGCACCGGCGCGCTGTCGATCTCGGTTCCGTGGCTGGTGAGCAACTCGAGCCTGCCGTCGCTGATCCGGACCTGCCCGGCCCGGGTGAGCGACCGCAGCCGCCTGCCGATCCGCACGCCCCTGGCCGTGAACTCCGGCTCGGCCATGCCACCCGCCCCCTCGTGCGCGTCGGTGTACCGGACCGTGCTCCGCGGGCCGGCTCATGTCCAGATCCAGTGTGCCCCCGTCCGGGACCCTGCTCCGCCGGTGCAGTCTGCCCGCCCCCGCCGCCGAGCACCAGTGCACGCACCTCCGTTCCCCGCGGTGCCCGAAGCACTCGCGCGAATGCGCCCCCGCAGCCGCGCCCCGGGCGCCCCGGGCAGGGGGCCGGGACCCCCGTGGTGCCAGGGTTGTCTTTGGGGCGCTCAAAGAGATGTTTATGCAGGTGAGGCGGCGATTCTGGGGTGCATATGATCGGGGGTGTCGGCCGCGTGGGACGCCGTCGGCGTTCAGCGTGAGGAGCCCTGCCGTGAGTACCCCCCAACAGCCCCCGAGCGGCGTCACCCTCGATGTCGACCACAGCGACCCCGGCTACCGCGACTGGCTGAAAGAGGCCGTGCGCAGGGTGCAGGCGGACGCCAACCGGTCGGCCGACACCCATTTGCTGCGCTTCCCGCTGCCCGAGCGGTGGAACGTCCACCTTTACCTCAAGGACGAGTCGACGCATCCGACCGGCAGCCTGAAGCACCGGCTGGCCCGCTCCCTCTTCCTCTACGGGCTGTGCAATGGCTGGATCCGTCCGGGCCGCCCGGTGATCGAGGCGTCCAGCGGTTCGACCGCCGTGTCGGAGGCCTACTTCGCGAAGCTGATCGGTGTGCCCTTCATCGCCGTCATGCCGCGCACGACGAGCGCCGAGAAGTGCCGCCTCATCGAGTTCCACGGCGGCCGGTGCCACTTCGTGGACGACCCCCGCACGATGTACGAGGCCTCGTCCGTCCTCGCGGCGGAGACCGGCGGCCACTACATGGACCAGTTCACCTACGCCGAACGGGCCACGGACTGGCGGGGGAACAACAACATCGCCGAATCCATCTTCCGCCAGATGGAGTCGGAGCCGTTCCCGGTACCCGAGTGGATCGTCGCCACGGCCGGCACCGGCGGAACCTCGGCGACCCTCGCGCGCTATGTCCACTACATGCAGTACGACACCCACGTCTGTGTCGCCGATCCGGAGAACTCCTGCTTCTTCGAGGGCTGGACCACCGGCGATCCGGACGTCACCTGCGACAACGGTTCCCGCATCGAGGGCATCGGCCGGCCCCGGATGGAACCGAGCTTCGTGCCCGGTGCCATCGACCGGATGATGAAGGTGCCCGACGCGGCCGCCGTCGCCGCCGTACGGGCCCTGGAGCGGGTCATAGGCCGCAAGGCGGGCGGCTCCACCGGCACCGGGCTGTGGAGCGCGCTGAAGATCGTCGCGGAGATGGTGGCCGAAGGACGGCAGGGGAGCGTGGTGACGCTGCTCTGCGACCCGGGGGACCGCTACCTCGACAAGTACTACTCGGACGCGTGGCTGGCCGACCAGGGTCTGGAGATCGCCCCGCACACGGCGTCGATCGAGACGCTGCTGCGCACCGGGGTCTGGCCGGACTGACGGCTTTCGGGCGGTCCGAACGGCGGGGTCAGCCGTCCGCGGGATCCGCGGGGCCGTCGGGTTCCCCCGCCACGATCAGGTGCCGCAGATGCTCGGAGACCTCGAGGCGGGCCTCGGCCGGCAGCCCGGAGTCCGTCACCAGCGTGTCCACCTGGTTCAGAGAAGCGAACGAACTCAGGCCCACCGTGCCCCACTTGGTGTGGTCGGCGACCACGACCACCTGCCGCGCCGACTGCACCAGACGCCGGTTGGTCTCGGCCTCCGCGAGGTTCGGCGTCGACAGCCCGGCCTCGACCGATATGCCGTGCACCCCCAGGAACAGCAGATCGAAGTGGAGCGTCGCGATCGCCTGGTCGGCCACCGGCCCCACCAGCGAGTCCGACGGCGTGCGCACACCGCCGGTCAGCACGACGGTGGCCGTGCCCTGCCGGGGGCCCGAGGTGCGCTGCGCCGCGTGGAAGACGTCCGCCACCCGCACCGAATTGGTGACCACCGTGAGGTCGGGCACCTCGAGCAGCCGGCCGGCCAGCGCGTACGTCGTCGTGCCGCCCGAGAGGGCGATCGCCGCACCCGGGGCGACCAGTTCGGCCGCCGCCCGCGCGATGTCGTCCTTCGCGCTCAGCTCCAGACCCGACTTGGCCTCGAAACCGGGTTCGTGCGTGCTGGCCTCGACCAGCGGGACCGCGCCGCCGTGCACCTTCTCCAGGACGCCCTGCCGGGCCAGCGCGTCGAGGTCGCGGCGGACCGTCATGTCCGACACGCCGAGCTTGCGGGTCAGTTCGTTGACCCGGACCCCGCCGCGGCGCCGGACCTCGTCGAGGATCAGGGCGCGCCGCTGCTCCGCGAGGAGGTTCTGATTCTCGCTCACGTACGCTCCGGTCCTTTCGCCGCCAAGCCGTCCGACACGCCGCACACGCCCGGCCCGACTGGCACGTTCTTCTGGTCACCGGTGCGTCGGCGTCCCATCCTCGCATGCCGGTACAGGGGCGGCGCACCCGGCTGTTCGTCGCGAACATGCCATCGTTGTCCCGTGGATCCGTTCTGCGGGCCGCCCGAACCTCCCCCGGATCGGGGAGATTCCGTGAGAACAGGTGTGGGCCGCTCCGGCAGGGGAGATCCTGTGCCCGCACGGACGGATCCGACGGCGTGTCACGGGGGAAGTGCGAAGCAGTGGAGCGTGCGCGGGAACACGGACCGGCCGAGGGCGCGGACGACCCGGCCGAGCGGGCCGGGGAAGCCGGAGCGGCCCTGGAACTCCTGGTCCACGGGGTGGGCGGCACCACCCCGCAGGAGATGCTGAATGATCCGCGCACGGTGCGGATCACGGGTGACGACATCGCCGCCGTGTTCCGGCGTGCCGACGACGCCGACGCGGAGCGCCGGCCCGCCGACCGCCAGGACGGCCCGGTCCCCGAGGCGTACGTCTGGTGCAACCTCACCTCCGGCAACGGCACCCGCGCCCTGTGGCTGTTGCTGCTGCCCTTCATGGTGGTCAACCTCGCCCACTGGATGCGCCCGACGGCCCGGGGCCGCAGACGCCTCGTGAGGCTGTACGGACTGCTGGTGCGGCTGGCCGGACTGAGCCTGACGGTGCTGCTCGTCGCGGCCGCCTGCGAGGTCGCCCTGGACCTCGCGGCCTGGCAGTGCGCGGGCACGCACGCGTGCGCCGCGCGGCACTCCTGGCTCGGCTTCCTGTCGCCCGAGGCCTCGGACGGCGGCTGGTGGAGCCTGCCGGGCCGCCGGCTCGCCCTCGCCGCCCTGGTGCCCACAGCCCTGACCGGGTTGCTGTGGTACCTGTCCCTGCGCACCTGGAGCGCGTACGAGTCCCAGCAGCCGATGGCCCACGAGATCGAGCCCGAGGGGCCCGAGGAGGAAGTCGGCCCCACCGCCCTGGGCCGGCCCGGCTTCTGGTACGGCCGTCGCCTGGTCGCCCGGCTGCGCGCCGCGCACACCGCCGCCGGACTGCTCACCGTCGCCGCCGCGGTCGGCAGCGCGGCCGCCCGCCACGACCGTGCTCCCGGCGGCCCCGCGGCGCTGGGTGTCCTCGGCCCGCTCCTCGAGGCGGCGCTGTTCGCCGGCGCGGCCGCCGTGGTGTGGGTGGTCTGCCGCCGCGGCCGCACCGACCGCCGGCTGGACGGCGCACTCGACACCCGCGTGGTGCGCCTGCTGCCCCTTGCCGCACTCGCCCTGCTCGTCCTGACCCTGGTGTACGCCGGATGGCAGCGCCCCGGCTGGGAGTCGGCGGGCCGGCTGTCCGGTGATGCGACCTTCGGAACCATCACCCTCGCACAGGGCCTCCTCGTGATCGTGCTCGCCGGGGTCGCCCACGCCCTGCACCGGAGCGCCCCCGACCGGCGTGCCGCCATGCGGGGACTGGCCGGACCCGCGGTCGCGATGCTGGCCTGCGCCCTGGGCGGCGTGATGTCCGGCGGCGTGGCCCAGCGGGTCTCCGACTGGCTGGACGGCACCGGGGCGTCGATCCCCGGGCCACCGGTGGTGCTCACCTGGCAGGCGTCCGTGATCCCGCCCCTGCTCGTCCTGCTGCTGGGGCTCTGCGGCTGGCTGGCCCGGCGGGCCTGGCGCATCGCCCGCGACGAGCGCGCCGCCGTGGCGCACGAGTTCCCGGGTGAGACCGGCGACCCCGCCCGTACCCGGCGGATCGCCTACGTCCGCGCCATGGCCACCCTCACCGACCGGGCACCCCGCATCGTCGCCGTCACCTCCGCCGCGACCCTGCTGCTGGGCGCGGGCGCCCTCGTCGGTGCCCTGACCACCGACCGGACGCCCGGCCAGGCCGCACGAGGCACCTACGCCGTGGTGCACGGCGCCGCCGAGACGGCGCAGGCACTGGGCTCCTGGCTGATCGGACTCGGCTTCATCCTGTTCGTCACCTGGGGCCGGCGCGCCTACAAGGACGCCGCCGCGCGGCGCACGATCGGCATCCTGTGGGATGTCGGCACCTTCTGGCCGCGCGCCGCCCACCCCTTCGCACCACCCTGCTACGCCGAACGGGCGGTGCCGGACCTGACCTGGCGGATCGAGACCTGGACGCGGTCCACCGGCGGACGGCTGGTGCTCTCCGGACACTCCCAGGGAAGCGTCCTCGCCGCCGCCGCGGCCTGGCAGCTCACCCCCGCCACCCGCAACCGCGTCGCCCTGCTCACCTACGGGTCCCCGCTGGAACGGCTCTACGGCCGCTGGTTCCCGGCCCACTTCGGGCCCGCCGCGCTCGGCGCCCTGCACCAGGAGGTCGACTGCTGGCGCAACCTCCACCGGCTCACCGACCCCATCGGCGGCCCGGTGCGGCTGCCCGGCGACTGCGGCCCCGAGGTGGACCGCCCTCCGCTGGGGGACCCCCTGGCGTACGGCCGCACCGAGGCCCACCCGCTGCCCGCGCCGATCCTCGGCCACTCCGACTACCAGGCGGACCCGGCCTTCGCCGAGGAACGCCGACGCCTGCTGGCCCGGCTGCGGCCGGAGGTTCCGGCACCGCGGCACCCGGGAGAACCCGACGGCGGCGTCCGCAACGGCTCCGGCGCGCCCACCGCGTGAGGCCCGCGCCGCGTGACGCGCGGCGGTGGGATCAGGGCAGCTCGGGCAGGTCGTCGGCGTAGAGCAGGGTCAGGTCGTCCGTACTCGGCTCCGGCAGCTGGGCGACCCGGCTCGCGTGCCGCTCCACCATCGCCTCGAACGTCTGCCGCGCGGTGCGGCCGTTGCCGAACGCGGGACCCTTGGGGATCTCCGTGAAGTACTTCAGCAGCCCCTCCGAGGCACCCGCCGCCAGCCGGTACTCGTGCTCCTCGGCCTGCTGTTCCACGATGCGCAGCAGTTCTTCGGCCCCGTAGTCACCGAAGGTGATGGTCCGGGAGAAACGGGACGCCACCCCCGGGTTGACGGACAGGAACCGCTCCATCTCCGCCGTGTACCCCGCGACGATCACCACGACCGCGTCCCGGTGATCCTCCATCAGCTTCACCAGCGTGTCGATGGCCTCCTTGCCGAAGTCCCGCCCGGAGTCCTCGGGGGAGAGCGCGTACGCCTCGTCGATGAACAGCACACCGCCGCGCGCCTTCTCGAACGCCTCCTGGGTGCGGATCGCCGTGGAACCGATGTGCTCGCCGACCAGATCGACCCGGGAGACCTCGACCAGATGGCCCTTCTCCAACACGCCGAGGGAGGCGAGGATCTCGCCGTACAGGCGGGCGACCGTGGTCTTGCCGGTGCCGGGGGAGCCCGTGAACACCAGATGGCGCTTGACGGAGGCCGCCTTCAGCCCGGCCTGCTGTCGGCGCCGGCCCACCTCGATCATGTCGGTGAGGGCCCGCACCTCCCGTTTGACGCTCTCCAGGCCCACCAGTGCGTCGAGTTCACCGAGCACGGTCTTCGACGGCCGCAGCTCCTTCTCCGGTTCGGCGACGGGGGCGGGCGGTGCCTGCTCGGCACGGGGCCCGGGCACGGCGCCCAGCAGACCGGGGGAGTGGGCCACGGTCTGCACGGCCGGTTCCGGTGCCGTCGGCGACGCGGGATGGCCGCTCTCGTCACTGGTGCAGTCCTCCACCACGGGACCGCCCGCCCCGGCCGCTCCGCCGCTCTCGGCGAACTCGTAACCACCGCGCGCGCAGCGCTCCGTGCGGCACTTCCGCAGCGTGGTCCGGCTGCCGTCTATCACGTGGAAGCCGTACCCGCCGCTGCCCGTGACCCGGCAGCCCAGGAAGCTGCCGCGGCCACCGGCCGAGACGTAGACACCGGCCTCGGCCGGGGAATCGATGGTGCAGCGCTCGACGGTCGGATCGGCTCCCTTGGTGACGATCACACCGGTCTGCATGCCGTCCAGGGTGCAGTTGCTGAGGGTGCCCCCGCTGCCGTGGTCCCGGAACCAGGCCCCCGTGGCCGCCTCCCGGATCCGGCAGTCGTCGAGCTGCGCGGTGGCGCCGTCGCTCACCGACACCGCGGTGTTGCGTACCTGCGACAGGTCGCTGTCGACCACGTCCGCGCGTGAACCGCGGTCGAGGACGAACAGGGCGTCCGGCACGTCGTGCACCCGGCAGGAGTCCAGTACGACGGTCGCGCCGTCACTCACCCACACCGCCGGATAGTCGCCGGTGCTGTCGGAGATCTCGCACTGGTTGGCGTCCGCGCGGGTGCCCGGGTCCCACAACGACAGGCCGTTGCGGCCGAACTGCCGAACGACGGTGCGGGTCATGGTGAGGACGGAGCGGGAACGCAGATCGACCGCGTTCTCCGGGATGTCGTGGATACGGCAGTCGGCCAGTGTCAGTACCGCGTCGGTGTCGAGGGTGACACCGTCGCCGGTGGTGCGGTGCACCTCGCAGTCGGTGAGGTGCGCGGTCGCCCGGCCGGTCACCTGGACACCGCTGCCCCGCACCTCGTAGACCTCGCAACCCACCGCCTCCAGCGCCGAGTCCTCCCCGGTGGCGGTGAGTCCCGAGCCGGCCGTGTGGTGCACGCGGCAGCGCTCGAGCCGGGGGTGCGCGCCTCCGCGCACCGCGACGCCCGCCTGCCCGGCGGCGACGACCTCGCACTCCTCGAACACCCCGCCCCCGCCGTCGAGTACGGCGATGCCGACCCCCGCCGGGTTGTCGACCGTGCAGTGGCGGACCGTCGGCCGGGCGCTGCCGCGCACCTCTATGCCGACAGCCGACCGGGTGACCACCCGTACGTCCCGCAGCTCCGGGGTGCCCTCCTCTATCAGCAGGGCCGGCGCCGCGGAGTCCTGCCCCTCCACATGCAGGTCCTGGACCATCGCGGACGCGCGTACGGTCAGCGGGACCCCGTCCACCGGGGCGATGCGCACCGAGCCGGGCGAACCCTCGGGTCCGCGCAGGGTCACCGCCCGCTCCACGACGAGGTTCTCCCGGTAGGTCCCGGGAGCGACGGTGAGGATGTCGCCCTCGGCCGCGGCCTCCAGGGCGGCGGCGAGCGACGCGTATTCACCTGTGCGGCGCCGCCATCGCGATGTGCCGGTGTGCGTCACCTGGACCGTGCCCTGTGCCATGGCGTAGCTGTGCCCCCACCTTGTCGTACGCGGGTTTGCCGTCGAATGCTCCGGCCGGACCACCGTAGCGTGCGCACGGCTGTCGCATTGACCAGAGGCACCAGGCCGTCAGCTTCCGGTGCCGGTCCTGCCCCAGTCGGGGCCCACCCGCTCCCAGGCCCGGTCCAGGCGGACGTACCGGTGGTGGACCATGCGCCGGACGACCAGCCGTCTGACGCCCTCGATCAGAACAGCCGTCAGCAGGGTCACGCCGAAGCCGGCGAGCACGGCGTGCGTCGTCGCCGTCACCGTGTCCATCGGCCGTGCTGTGATGCGGCCCCCGGCGTCGGTCCACAGGGGAAAGCGGTCGTCCGGCCGCGGGTCCTTCAGACGCGTCGACACCGGGCCGCTGTGCTCGGTGCCGTCGGAGGCGGTCCAGCGGGCGAGGACCCGGGTGCGCGGCTCCCCGCCGACGGAGCCCTCCGGGTCGACGCTCAGCGGGGAGGGGGCCAACTCGCGCATCACCGTGGCCCGCACCTGGTGCCGGTTCTCGTGCTGTTCGCGCACGGAACGCTGCAGGACGTCCTCGGTGGCGCCCCCGGCGAGGACCCCGGCGACCGGGGCGGCGAGGACGACGAGCACCAGCGCCACGAGCCCCACCCAGCCCTCGGCCAGATCGGTCGGGCGGCACAGCGGGTTGTGCCGCCAGCGCCACAGTCCGCTGATCGCCCGCACCGGCCGCACCGCCTTCCCGCTTCCGTGATTCCCGCTTCCGTGATAGCTCCCGGCGGAACGGCTCGTCCGGGGTTCCGTGGAAGAGAGAGGCACATCACCTCCCGTTCTTCGGGCGGGTACCCGCTCCGGCGCACGGCTCCCGTCCGGATCGGAAGCGGGACGACGAGGTGGAGCCCGGCCTGCCGTCCTGACCGCCGCCTGCCTCCTGACGACCGTCTGCTCGTGCCGCACCCCCACACGCCTGCCCCGCCCAGGACCGAGCGTCCCTGAACGTCTGTGCCGCCCCGGCGTGTCCTGCCGCCGGTCGGGGACACTGGAAGACGACGAACGTTCCTCGGGCGCTGACGAGGCGGGCCTGAACGGAGGGATCGCGTGGACCAGCCGGTCACACTTGGACGGAACGGGGAGAGGACCGGGGGCGGTGCACCCGCAGGCGACGGGAATGTGCCGCCCGGAGCCGGGCCGGACGCCCGGCGGCGCATTCCCCGTACCGACGCCGTCCTGCGTGATCCGCGTCTGCTGGAGGCGGCGAACCGACTGGGGCCCGGGCTGGTGAAGTCGGCGGTCCGGCAGGCGCAGGAGAGGGCTCGCGAAGGCGCCCTCGCGCCGGATCAGGTGGCCGACGCGGCCTGTGCCCTGCTGCCGCACACGGTGGGCGGACTGCGGCCGGTGATCAATGCCACCGGCGTGGTGCTGCACACCAACCTCGGACGGGCACCGCTGTCGGCGGCGGCCCGGCAGGCGGTGCAGGAGGCCGCCGGCCCCACGGACGTCGAGGTGGACCTGCACACCGGCGTACGGGCCCGCCGGGGCCGCACCGCCCTGGCGGTCCTTCGGGACAAGGTGCCCTCGGCCGCCGCGGCGCACCTCGTCAACAACGGTGCCGCCGCACTGGTCCTGGTGGCCACCGCGCTCGCGGCCGGACGGGAGATCGTCATCAGCCGGGGGGAGATGGTGGAGATCGGCGACGGCTTCCGCCTGCCGGATCTGCTGGTCTCCACCGGAGCACGGCTGCGCGAGGTGGGAACGACCAACCGCACGACCGCCGCGGACTACGCGGCGGCCATCGGCCCGGAGACGGCGTTCGTGCTGAAGGTGCATCCCTCCAACTTCCGGATCACCGGGTTCACCCATGCCGCCGACGTCGGCGAACTCGCCGCACTGGGAGTCCCGGTCGTCGTCGACATCGGTTCCGGTCTGCTGACTCACCACCCGTTGCTGCCCGGGGAACCCGATGCCGAGACCCAGCTGCGGTCGGGTGCGGCGCTCGTCACCGCGAGCGGCGACAAACTGCTGGGCGGACCCCAGTGCGGACTGCTCCTGGGGCGGGAGGACGTGATCCGCACCGTGTCCCGGCATCCGCTCGCCCGCGCCCTGCGCGTGGACAAGCTGACCCTGGCCGCGCTGGAGGCGACGCTGACCGGTCCCGAAACCCCCACGGGCGCGGCGCTGGCCGCCGACCCGCCGTGGCTGACGCGCCGCGCCGAGCGGCTCGCCACGGCACTGGCCGCCGACGCCATCGACGTCCGGGCCGTCGGGAGCACCGCGACGGTGGGCGGTGGCGGCGCCCCCGGCGTGACACTGCCCAGTGCCGCGCTGTCCCTGCCCGAACGCTATGCCGCCGCCCTGCGCACCGGGCCGGTCCCCGTCGTCGGTCGCCTGGAGGCGGGACGGTGCCTGCTCGACCTGCGGGCGGTGCCCGCGGAGGACGACGAGAAGTTGGCCGAGGCCGTGCGAGCGGTCGCGGGGAGGTAGGAGGGATGCGGGTACTGGCCACCGCCGGGCACGTCGACCACGGCAAGTCCGCCCTGGTGCGCGCGCTGACCGGGATGGAACCCGACCGTTTCGAGGAGGAGCGGCGCCGGGGGCTGACGCTGGACCTCGGGTTCGTGTGGACCCGACTGGACCCGTGCGGCGCCGACGGCTCCGAGGGGGAGCACATCGCCTTCGTGGACGTGCCGGGCCACGAGCGTTTCGTCGCCACCATGCTGGCCGGCGTCGGCCCCGTGCCCGCCGTGCTGTTCGTGGTGGCCGCCGACCAGGGCTGGCAGGAGCAGTCGCAGGAGCACCTCGAGATCCTGCACGCCCTCGGAGTGCGGCACGCCGTGCTCGCGGTGACCCGAAGCGACCTCGCCGACCCCGGACCCGTGCGAGCGGACGTGGTCCGGCGCATGGCCGCCACCACCCTGGGCACCGTGCCGTCCGTCGCGGTCAGCGCCGTGACCGGCGACGGGCTGGGCGAACTGCGCGCCGAGTTGAGCCGGTTGGCCCGGTCGCTGCCCGTCCCACCGGCCGACGCGGACGTGCGGCTGTGGCTGGACCGCGCCTTCACCGTGCGCGGCCGCGGCACGGTCGTCACCGGCACCCTGGGCGCGGGCACCCTGCGCGTCGGCGACCGGCTGGTGACGGGGGACGGCACGGACGGGCTGCGGGTGCGCGGGCTGCAGTGCCTGCACGAGGACAGGGCCGCCGTGCCCGGCGTGGCCCGTGTGGCGGTCAACGTGCACGGAGCCCCCGACGGCGTACTCGGCCGCGGCCGGGTGCTGCTGACCCCGGACCGCTGGTTGTCGACCGGGCTGATCGACGTCCGTGTCACCGGAACGCCGGCCGAGGAACTGCCCCGGACGGTGACCCTGCACATCGGCACCGCTGCGGTGCCCGTGACCGTCCGCCCGCTCGGTGCGGACACCGTCAGACTCACCCTGGCCCGGCACCTTCCCCTGCGCGTCGGAGACCGGGCCGTCCTGCGGGAACCGGGCGGACGGCGCGTGCCGTCCGGAGCGACCGTGCTGGACGTCCGTCCGCCGCGACTGGTCCGGCGTGGAGCAGCCCGCGCCAGGGCGGCCGAACTGGCGGGCATGACCGGTCGCCCGGACGGCGCGGCGGAACTGCGGCGCCGCCGGCTCGTCCGCCGCGCGGAGCTGGAAGCCATGGGAGTGCCCGCCCCCGCGCCGCCCGTCGCCGGGGACTGGCTGGCCGATCCGGCCCACTGGACGGCACTGCGCGACCGCCTGGCCGTCGAGGTGGCACGGCACGCGGCACGGCACCCGCTGGACCCCGGCCTGCCCACCGAGGCCGCCCGGCACCTGCTCGGCCTGCCCGACCGGGCCCTCGTCGACGCGCTCGTCGCGTCCTCGGACCGGCACCGACTCCGCAGCGAACAGGGCCGGTTGCACGGCCCCGGAAGCACGAAGCCCACTCTGCCGACTCCCGTCCGGAAAGCCGTCGACGCCGTGCGGCGGGAGCTTGAGCGGGCCCCCTTCCGTGCCCCGGAGGCCGACCGGCTGGCCGCCCTCGGACTCGATCGCAGGACGGTGGCGGCCGCAGCCGCGGCGGGTGCGCTGCTGCGGGTCGGTGATGGCATCGTGCTGCTGCCGGGGGCGGACGCCCGGGCCGCCGCCGTCCTGCGCGGGCTCCCACAGCCGTTCACCCTGAGCGAGGCCCGCAAGGCCCTGGACACCACGCGCCGGGTGGCCGTACCGCTGCTGGAGTTCCTGGACGGCCGGGGCCTCACCGAACGCGTGGACGGTCAACGCCGGCGTTGCCGGGCCGATGCGGGGAGCGGAGGCGGACGGGAATCGAACCCGCCTGCCCGAGATCCTCGGACACCTCGGTTTTGAAGACCGGGAGGGCCACCAGGCACCCACACGCCTCCACCGCCCGCCCAGGCTACCGGAGGACACCGGTGCCACCGCCCCCGGAACACGACAGCGACCACGGAGACAGGTATGACCACGACACGTGAAACCCCGGTACGTCTCACGCAGTTCGCCCACGGCGGCGGCTGCGCCTGCAAGATCCCGCCCGGCGAGCTGGAGGACGTCCTCGGCGACCTCGCCCGGCCGGTGCCGCCCTCCGGCGACACGCCGCTCCTGGTCGGGCTGGCCACCGGTGACGACGCGGCCGTGGTCGGCCTGCCCGCGCAGGACGGGGCCGCGGGCCGGGCCGTGGTCTCCACCGCGGACTTCTTCACCCCCGTCGTGGACGACGCCTACGACTGGGGCCGCATCGCCGCCGCCAACGCCCTGTCCGACGTGTACGCGATGGGCGGGCGCCCCGTCCTCGCCGTCAACCTCCTGGCCTGGCCGCGGGACGTCCTGCCCTTCGAGCTGGCGCGCGAGGTGCTGCGCGGCGGGCTGGACGTCGCGGCCGAGGCGGGCTGCCACGTGGGGGGCGGACACAGCGTGGACGACCCGGAGCCCAAGTACGGCATGGCCGTCACCGGCCTGGCGGACCCGGCCCGGCTGCTGCGCAACGACACCGGCCGACCGGGTGTGCCGCTGTCACTCACCAAGCCCCTCGGGGTGGGGGTGCTGAACAACCGCCACAAGGCCACCGGCGAGCGGTTCGAGCAGGCGGTGGCCACGATGGTGACGCTCAACCGGGACGCCTCGGCCGCCGCCCTGGCCGCCGGGGCGAGGTGCGCCACCGACGTCACCGGCTTCGGCCTCCTCGGCCACCTGCACAAGCTCGCCCGCGCCTCGGAGGTGACCGCCGTGATCGACACCGCCGCCGTGCCCTACCTCGAAGGGGCCCGCGAGGCGGTGCGGGAGGGCTACGTCAGCGGCGGCACCCGGCGGAACCTGGAGTGGGTGGCGCCGTTCACCGACTTCGGGACGGCGGACGCCGACACCCGCCTGCTCCTGGCCGACGCCCAGACCTCGGGCGGGCTGCTGGTGGCCGGGGAGGTGCCGGGCGCCCCCGTCATCGGGGAGCTCGTCCCGAAGGGTGCGCACTCCGTCGTACTGAGGTGAGCCCCTCGACACGCGATGCTCAGGGCTCGGTGCCGGTGTGCTCGTCGATGCCGGCCCGTGCCCGGTAGGCCCGCACCAGCTCCACGGCGGCCGGGCCCCTGGGACGGCGCCCCGCGCGGATGTCGACGGCGAACGCCTTGGCCTCCTGGATGTGGGTGTTGGGGTCGAGGGACAGGTGGAGCAGTTCGTTGGCCGCGTCGCCCGTGGTGTAGCCGTTCGGGCCCCAGTGGTAGGGCAGTCCCACCTGGTGCAGACGGCGGCCCTGCACGGTGAGGGGTGCCATGCGGTCGGTGACGAGCACCCGCGCCTCGATCACGCCGCGGGCGCTGACGATGGTCGCCCAGCCGGTGTGCTCCAGGCCGCGCTCGGCGGCGAGTTCCGGTGACACCTCGCAGAAGAACTCCGGCTGCAGCTCGGCCAGATAGGGCTGCCAGCGGGACATGCCGCCCGCCGTGTGGTGCTCGGTGAGCCGGTAGGTGGTGGCCACGTACGGGAACACCTCGGAGCCGGGCTCCCGGCCGCTGGGCTGGTAGCGGTTGTCGGGGTGCGGCGGCGGCAGATGCCGCACCGGGTTGCGCTGCTGCCGGTACAGCAGGTTCGGGAACGGCGAGTCCTGCGGCTCGTAGTGCGTCGGCAGCGGGCCGTCGGTGAGGCCGGACGGCACGTACAGCCACGCCTTGCCGTCGGCCTGCATGATGAACGCGTCGGTGCCCGACAGCGCCTCGGGCCCGGTCGCGTCCGGCGGCGGCTCGTGGTCGGGGGACTTGTCGGCCTTGAAGTCCGGGATGTCGTGACCGGACCACGATCCCTTGTCCGCGTCCCACCACACCAGCGCCTTGCGTTCGCTCCACGGCCTGCCCTCCGGGTCGGCCGAGGCGCGGTTGTACAGGACGCGGCGGTTGGCCGGCCAGGCCCATCCCCACTCGCCCGCGACCCAGTTCTGCTCCTTGCCCGGTTTGCGGCGCGCGGCCTGGTTGACGCCGTCGGCGTACACCCCGCAGTAGATCCAGCAGCCGCACGCGGTGGAGCCGTCGTCGTCGAGCTGCTCGTACGAGGCCAGGGGGTTGCCCTCGGCGTCGTAGCCGTTGATCTCGGCGAGCACGGCCTCCGCCTCGGGCTCGGCGTGTTCGCCCTTGGTGGGGTAGTCCCAGGTCAGGTCGAGCAGCGGCCGGTCCATCGGGTCGGTGGACGCGGCGAGCTTCTCGCGGATGATCCGTCCGAGGTGGAAGGTGAACCACAGGTCGCTGCGGGCCTGGCCGGGGGGCTCGACGGCCTGGTGGTGCCACTGCAGCAGGCGCTGGGTGTTGGTGAAGCTGCCGTCCTTCTCGGTGTGCGCGGCGGCCGGCAGGAAGAACACCTCGGTGCCGATGTCCTCGGTGCGCAGCTCACCCGTCTCGATCTCCGGGCCGTCCTTCCACCAGGTGGCCGACTCGATGAGGGAGAAGTCCCGCACGACGAGCCAGTCCAGGTTGGCCATGCCCAGGCGTTGCATCTTGGCGTTGGCGGAGCCGACCGCGGGGTTCTCGCCCATGAGGAAGTAGCCCCTGCAGGTGCCCTCCAGCTGGGCCATGATCGTTTCGTAGGTGGAGTGGGAGCCGGTCAGCCGCGGCAGGTAGTCGAAGCAGAAGTCGTTGTCCTCGGTGGCGGCTTCGCCCCAGTACGCCTTGAGCAGGCTCACCAGGTAGGCGCGCATGTTGCCCCAGTAGCCCTTGCGCGCCGCGTCGGCCCGGACGAAGGTGTCCAGATCCTGCTGCGCGTGCGCGTGCGGCATGGGGATGTAGCCGGGCAGCAGGTTGAACAGCGTGGGGATGTCCGTCGACCCCTGGATGGAGGCGTGTCCGCGCAGGGCGAGGATGCCGCCGCCGGGCCGGCCGATGTTGCCGAGCAGGGACTGCAGCACGGCCGCCGCGCGGATGTACTGGACGCCGACGGTGTGCTGGGTCCAGCCGACCGCGTAGGCGAAGGCGGTGGTGCGCTCCCGCCCGGAGTTCTCGGTGACCAGGTCGCACACCTGGTGGAAGTTCTCCTGCGGCACGCCGCAGATCTCCTCCACCATCTCCGGGGTGTAGCGCGCGTAGTGCCGCTTGAGCACCTGGAAGACGCAGCGGGGGTGGGTCAGCGTCTCGTCCCGCTCGGGCTCGCCCCCGGGGATCGCGGCGCCGCCGGAGCCGTGGGCCTCGCCGCGTGCCGCCTCCGCCACCGTGCTGTCCTCGTGGGTGCGCTTCTCGTACCACTGGTCGCGCTGGCCCGACGCTGCCTGGACCTCCCTCCCCGCATACTGCCAGCTGCTGTTGTCGTAGCTGCGGCTGTCGGGGTCGAGGCCGGAGAAGACGCCGTCGAGGTCCTCGGTGTCGCGGAAGTCCTCCCGCAGGATGTCGGGCCCGTTGGTGTAGGCCACCACGTAGTCGCGGAAGTACTTGTCGTGCTGCAGCACGTGGTTGATGATGCCGCCGAGGAAGACGATGTCCGAGCCGGCCCGCAGCGGCACGTGCACGTCGGCCAGCGCGCTGGTGCGGGTGAACCGCGGGTCGACATGGATCACCTTCGCCCCGCGGGCCTTGGCCTCCATCACCCACTGGAATCCGACCGGATGGCACTCGGCCATGTTCGAGCCCTGGATGACGATGCAGTCGGAGTGCTGCAGGTCCTGCTGGAAGGTGGTCGCGCCGCCGCGGCCGAACGAGGTTCCCAGACTGGGAACGGTGGAGGAGTGTCAAATACGCGCCTGGTTCTCGATCTGCACCGCCCCCAGGGCGGTGAACAGCTTCTTGATCAGGTAGTTCTCCTCGTTGTCCAGCGTAGCCCCGCCCAGGCTGGCGATGCCGAGGGTGCGCCGGGTGCGCGTCTCGTCGACCTCCCACTGCCAGCCCGCCCGGCGGGCCTCGATCACCCGGTCGGCGATCATGTCCATCGCCGTGTCGAGGTCCAGGCGCTCCCACCGCGTTCCGTGCGGGCGGCGGTACAGCACCTGGTGCTCGCGCGCGCCGCCGGTGGTCAGCTGCAGGCTGGCGGCGCCCTTCGGGCACAGCCGGCCGCGGGAGATGGGAGAGTCGGGGTCGCCCTCGATCTGGGTGACGTGCTCGTCCTCGACGTAGACGTTCTGACCGCAGCCGACGGCGCAGTACGGGCAGATCGACTTCACGACCCGGTCCGCGGAGGCGACCCGGGGCGTGAGCCGCGCGCTGGGTCCGCTCTTGGCGGCGGCGCCGCGGCCCAGGGGGTCGGTGCCCTTCAGCTGGCGGTAGACCGGCCAGGAGTCGATCCAGGTGCGTACGCCCATCACGCCTGCCTTTCCGTGGTGCTCGGTGCCGTTGCGGGTGCCCGGTTCTCCTCCGTTCAGTCGGATCGACGCGTGGACGGGACAAAGCGTCTTCCGCCGAACGACCTGGCGGCCTGGTGCTCTCTCCTCCTTGCGGCACATTCTCCTGCAGTCGCGCGGACACGGCATCCTCGGACACCGTGTGCGTGCGGTTGTGCCACGAGGTGTCCGACGGGCCCGTGCAGCCGCAGGACGGGGTCCAGCCCGTCAGGTGTTCCGCGCCTGCGCGGTCCGGTGCATCCGGGCAGCACGGCCGACCCGGCTTCTCAGCCACTCGCGCACGGCCTGTGTGCCGGTCGGATCGTCCTCCGGCGGGTTCGCCTGCTGCTGAGTGGATGCCTGGGGCGTGCCGGGACGGTGCTGCCCCCGGTGGTGAGGACGCCGTCGCCGTCGGACGGGCGCGTCCCGCCGCGCGCCCGTCAAGGACTCTCCGGTGCTTCTTCCTCCGCCTGTCCGCGCCGGTCGTTGTGCCATGCGACGGCGCGCCGGATCTCCGGCTCGTGCAGACCGGTGCGGCAGGCGAGCTGCAGGAGGGTGAGAGTCGGCGGGCCGGTGGTCAGGGCCTGGTGGATCTTCGCGGCCCAGAGCTCTTCCTCCACGAACGGGCGTCGCCGGTACTCCTCCCGGAGATCCCGGAGGTGGTCCTCACCGCATGCGGTGATGCGGCGGAGGCCGTCGAGCCAGTCACAGGTCGCGTGCACGGAGGAGGAGTCCGGCGCGTGCCCGTGCACGGCTTCCTCAGCCGGAAAGACCGCGGCGCACAGGTCGCACAGTTCGAGGGGCGAGGCTTCGGCGTGCCTTGTGCGCTTCCTGCGCTTCCTCATCGGGCCTCCTGAGGGCGGTGACGCGAGTGTTCCCGTGCTCCGGGCGGAAGCCTGCGGAGAGAAGGACGCCAGTGCGAGAGGGGCGGGCGGACCGGGATGCCGCGGCCGGGTGCCGACCACCTCGGAGGTCCGGGCATCCACCTCGTGGAAGCACGTCCGGACCGGCTCGACGACGGCGATGGTGATGGACCAGACCGTTCGTCCGCCGCGGTCCTCCTTCGGTCCGACCTCGCGCACCTTGCCGAAGTCCGGCCGCTTCACCTGCTCGACGGCTTCTTCGGGCAGCAGGTGTGCCGAGGCGACCAGCTCGGCCGTTCGGGCCTTGTCCGTCGCTGACTGCTCCGTCGGAACGGACTCGCCCCGCAGCCGTCCGCCCGTGGCCGCGACGCGGACCGGACACACCGATCCGGTGTCCTCGGCCGCACGGGCCGGCCACCTCGGTCCGTGGTCCGGCGCATGCGTCACCGGCGGTGAGCGGCGCCCCGACGAGGAGCAAGGCGCACGCACTCGACATGTGCCGTCGGTGCAGGACGGCTCTCCCCTCGGACCAGCGAGCCATGGGTGCTTGCCTTTCCTGTACGGGCCCACCGGGCCGGGTGGGTCGGCGGTGCACAGTCGCCCGGCCGGCGGATTTCGCGGGGCGAGTGTGGACCGACGGCTTCGGGGCACCCCGCCCTGCGGTGTGTCTGCGCGCGAAACATCCAGCACGACCGTAATGTCCGCCTGGTTCTACCTCAACGTGAGACGGGACTGATGGGGTGAATGTCGGGGGTCTCCCTGTGCCGGCAGGACGGTCACACGTGGACCGCCGCCCTCGACCGAACACCGCTGACAAGGCGGGAAGGCGGCGCGGTGAAACAACGTCACATCTTCGGCGAAGTCTTCGCGCTGGAGTCGATCGTCGCGGGCGTGGTGTTCGTGACCGTGCTGGCGGTGCTCGGTTACGCCCTGATCAGGCGACGTGCCGCGCGGCAGGTGACCCCCTCCCGGCGAGCGGAACGTCCGCGCCTGGAGGCTTACTACGTCGGCGTCCTGAGCGTCTTCGCGGTGTTCCTGGTGGTGTGGACGGCGTGGCAGAACCATCGCGAGCACCAGGTCGCAGCCCGCCCGCCCGTGCGTGTCGACGTCTCCGGCTTCCAGTGGTGCTGGACCTTCGCGTACCCCCAGGCCGCCGAGCGACGTAGTGTCTCCGGCACCTGCCGGGGCGACGACCTGCCGACCCTGGTGGTGCCGACCGGCCGCCCCGTGCAGCTGCGGCTGACCTCACGCGACGTCATCCACTCGCTGTGGGTCCCGGAACTGCGGTACAAGATGGACGCCTTCCCCGACCACGTGAACACCTTCACCCTCACGCTGGACCGGGCAGGCCGCTGGATGGGCAAGTGCGCGGAGTTCTGCGGGCAGCGGCATTACACGATGCACTTCTGGATCAAAGCCGTGTCGCCCGAGGAGTACGACCGGTGGTTGCAGGGCGGCAGCGGGCAGGGCGTGCCGGCGTGACGTCCGCGCCCCCCGCCAGCGAGGAGAAGAGCGCCGGACGGCCCGTTCCGCCGAGCAGCTGGCTGGGATGGGTGACCAGTACCGACCACAAGCGCATCGGTCTGCTGACCATCGCCACCTCCCTGGTGCTGTTCGTGCTCGTGGGCATCATCGCGCTGATCATGCGCTCCCAGCTCGCCCGACCCGAACAGCAGCTGGTGGACGCGCACACCTACAACCAGCTGTTCACCATCCACGGCTCCGGCATGATCTACATGGTGATCACCCCGTTCGCGATCGGGATGGGCGTGTACCTGGTACCGCTGCAGATCGGTGCTCCCGCCATCGCCATGCCACGCCTCACGCTGCTGGGCTACTGGCTCTACGTCTTCGGAGCGGTGGTCATGCTGGCGGGCTTCGCCACCCCGCAGGGCGCGCACGCCGACGGCTGGTTCTCCTATCCACCCATGGCGGACAGCGTCCACTCGCCCGGCATGGGATCGGACCTGTGGATCGCCGGGGTCTTCCTCACGACCTCCGGGACCATCATCATGGGCTGGGCGGTGCTCTGGACGGTGCTGCGCAAACGCACGCACGGCATGACCATGCTGCGCCTGCCGGTGTTCTCCTGGTCGATGGTCGTCACCTGCCTGATGGTGATCGGCGCCTTCCCCGCGCTGCTGGCCGCCCTCACCCTCCTCGCGGTCGGGCGTGCCGACCCGTCCGTCTTCGACTCCAACGTGTGGAACATCGGCTACCAGCACCTGTTCTGGTTCTACGGCCATCCCGTGGTGTACGTGATGTTCTTCCCGTTCCTGGCCGCGGTGGCGGAGGTACTGGCCGTCTTCTCCGGACGCCGCTTCTTCGGTTACACGGGCACCGTCCTGTCGCTGCTGGTGTTCGCCGCGCTGTCGATGAGCGTGTGGGGCCACCACATGTTCGCCACCGGTCAGGCGACCAACGACTACTACTCGCTGACCTCCATCCTGCTGCTCGTGCCCGCGGGCGTGGAGTACTTCGGCCTGCTGGGAACCATCATCGGCGGACGGCTGCGGCTGCGGACGCCGATGCTGTTCGCCCTGGCCTTCATCCCGCAGTTCCTCGTCGGCGGGCTCACCGGCATCATGGTCGGCACCCCGGTGATCGACTACCACGTCCACGACAGTTACTTCGTGGTGGCCCACCTGCACTACGTGCTGTTCGCCGGCAGCGTTTTCGGCCTGTTCGCCGCGATCTACTTCTGGTTCCCGAAGGTGACCGGCGTGATGATGAGCGAGCGGGGCGGCCGACTGCACTTCTGGTTGCTGGTGATCGGCACCAACCTGACCTTCCTGCCCATGTTCGGCCTCGGCTACGAGGGCATGCCGCGCCGCGTGGCGACCTACGCGGACTTCGACGGATTCGGCCTGCTGAACCTGCTGTCCAGCATCGGGGCCGCCTTCCTCGCCGCGGGCATGACCGCGTTCGTCGTGAACGTCCTGTGGACCCTGCGCCAACGCGCACACGGCCGTGCCGAACCGGCGCCGGACGACCCGTGGGAGGGGCACTCGCTGGAGTGGGCCACCTCCTCCCCGCCGCCCCGGTACAACTTCACTCCCGAGCACCCGGTGCCGCCCGTGACGAGTTTCGCCCCGCTGCTGGACCTGCGGCAGCGTGAGGGCCGGAGGGAACCCACGTCGGCGGAGGGGGGCGGGGCGTGAAGCGGCACCTCTCCGTCCTCGTGGTCGCCGGCTGGGCCGGGCTCAACGGGGTGCTGCTGGCCGTGCTCGGGATCTACGGCGAGAGCTCCCTGGTCTTCTGGCTCTGGGGCAGCGTCGGACTGCTGCTGGGGCTGGCCGCCGTGCTCGTGTTCCTCTCCTCGCGGTCCGGCCCCGACCAGCAGGTGCGCTACCGGGTGCCGGACCGCGGTGCCGGTGCGGCGCTGCCCGCCGCGTTCGGCTTCCTGCTCGTCGCGCTGGCGTTCGTCTACGGCTTGTGGCTGCTGGCCCTGGCCGTCCCGCTGCTGGGCGTGGCGGTCGCGATGGCCGTGCGCGGCACGGCGCCCAGGGAGGAGTGAGACGGGATGGACCATCCGGTGCACCTGAGTCAGCTGTCGTCCGTGGCGGCGATGGCCTGGTCGGGCCTGGTCCTGGCCGCGGTGGTGCCGGGGGCGGTGTGGTTCGCGCGCCGGGCCCCGCTGTGGGAGCGGATCAGCGTGCCCCCGGGCCTCGCCCTGCCGCTGCTGGTCCTGCTGCACGCCTGGGCGATGCTCGGCGACCTGGTGGGCCTGATGCCCGCTGCCGGGCCGCTGGTGACGGAGCCGGTGCTGCTCGCCGGGGCCGTGCTGTTCTGGGTGCCGGTCGTGGCCCGGACCCGGCACCGCCTCAGCGACCCCGGCCGGTGCCTGTACCTGTTCCTGGCCGCGCCGCTGCTCGACCTGCCCGCCCTCGGCGTCATCGCCGCGGGACACTCGACGGAGGGCATCGCCATGATCGTCGGCATGCTGCCCCTGGCCGTCGCCGCCGCCGGCGTCACCTGGTCCTGGGCGAAGCGGGAGGAGAGGCTGGCCTCGGCGACGGACGCCTTGGCACCGGCCACGGGGGGCGGTGAACCCCCTGTCCGGTGAACCGCGCCCGGCCGTCCTCGTCATCGACGTGAACGAAACGCTCACCGACATGTCCCCGCTCGCAGGCCGCTTGGAGGACGTCGGTCTGCCGGGTCACCTGCTGCCGACCTGGTTCGCCGGTGTCCTGCGCGACGGCGTCGCCCTCACCCTGGCGGGTGGCCGGGCCACCTTCGCCGCCGTGGCCCGGGACGCCCTGCTCATCCTGCTGGCCGACGAACGGCCCGGCGGGCCGGACCCCGAGGCGGCCGTGGAACACGTTCTGGGCGCCCTGCCGGGACTTCCCGTGCACGCGGACGTCCCCGAGGGCGTACGGGCCCTGCACATGGCCGGACACCGCCTGGTCACGCTGACCAACGGTTCGGCGGACACCACCCGTTCGGTGATGGAGCGGGCCGGGCTGGCGGACTGCTTCGAAACCCACCTCGACGTCCAGGGAGCCGGCGGACGCTGGAAGCCCGCACCGGCCGCCTACGCGCACGCACTGCACGCCGTCGGCGTATCGGCCGGGGCGGCGGCGCTGGTCTCGGTCCACCCCTGGGACATCGACGGCGCCGCGCGCGTCGGCCTCACCACCGCCTGGTTGCGGCGTACGCCGGTTCCGTATCCGTCCGCACGGCTGCCCGCCGACCGGCAGGCGACGGGGATGACGGACTTGGCCCGTCGGCTCGGCGCGGCAGCGGGCTGAGTCAGGACTCGGGGCCGTCGCCGTCGAGCCCTTCGGACCGCGATCGTGCCCGAAGCCGTTCCCGCTGCGGCACGACCGTGTACTTGGGGTCTTCGGCCGAGGCCACCCCGGCGTGGAACACGCCGAACCGCAGGGCCGCGGAGCCGGCCAGCAGGGCTGTGCCCGCGACAGCGGCAAGGACTCGGCTGCGCCCGCCCGCGTACGCCGCCAGCGTGGCGCCCCCGGCCGTGAGCACCTCCGCGGCACGCAGCAGTTTGTGTGGCTTGCCTTCCCCGTAGGGTTCGGCCGCCAGCCCCATGCGTTGCTTCATCAGCCGGAAGGAGCCCAGTTCGAGTGCGGCGCCGAGGAGGGCCATGCGGCGCGCGGGGCCGGTCTGCCCGGCCGGTACGCAGGCCAGAGCGAGCCCGGCCGCCGCGGTGGCGGCGGAGCCGGCGAAGACGAAGGGCAGTTCGCGGTGGCCCTCGTGCCACGACGGCACGGCGGTGTCGGAGATCAGCACCGCGGTGTACGTCGCCACCGCCGGGCCGAGGGCGGCGGCGGACGCCGTGGCGGTGGCGCCCGCCATGCGGTACCGGCCCGTGACGTCGGCGGCTGCGGCGGCCATCGTGAGCGGTGCGTAGCCCGCCAGCAGCCACGAGCCCAGGTTCATCGGGGAGGTGGGTTTGACGACGCGGAGCATGTTGATGAAACGGGCGGGCCGGCCCAGGTCGTGCACCAGCGCGGCCAGCGAGAGGGAGATGGCGCCCGCCGCCCCGAGCTTCGCCGTGCGGGCCAGTGCCGGCCGGGCGGTGGCGTCCGCTCCGGCGGCCAGCAGCGACGAGGCGCCGGCGAGGCCGCCGAGGTAGAGGTAGCCCGCGATGTCCAGCGGCTTCCACGTCGGTTTGTTGAGGACCGGTTTGCCGTAGTACGAGGAGAACTCGGCGTCGGGCACCATGGTCTGCTCGCCGCGTCCGCGACGCCGTCGGCGCCCGGCGTGGGCGCCGACGGGGGCGTCGCGTCCGGGGCGAGCACCCTCCACCCCGTCGCGGGTGACGTCGGATCCGGTCATCACGGCCTCCTGGTGAAGCTGACGGCGGCCAGCGCGGCGAGCGAGGCGGCGGCCGCCGCCGCGTGCCGCCACATGGCGGGCAGGTCGCGGGTGGTGACGACCGGGTCGGGCGGCAGCCCGTAGACTTCCGGCTCGTCCAACAGCAGGAAGAACGCGCCGTCGCCGCCCACGCCGTCCTCCGGGTCCTCGCCGTACAGGCGGGCATCGGTGACACCGGCCGCGTGCAACCGGGCGACCCGGGCGGACGCCCGCTCGCGCAGTTCGTCCAGCGGGCCGAACTGGATGGAGTCGGTGGGGCAGGCCTTGGCGCAGGCCGGTTCCATGCCGACGCCGAGCCGGTCGTAGCACAGGGTGCACTTCCAGGCGCGTCCGTCGTCCGGGCGCTGGTCGATGACGCCGTACGGGCAGGCCGGCACGCAGTAGCCGCAACCGTTGCAGACGTCCTCCTGCACCACGACCGTGCCGAACTCGGTCCGGAAGAGGGACCCGGTGGGGCACACGTCCAGGCATGCGGCGTGTGTGCAGTGCTTGCACACGTCGGAGGACATCAGCCAGCGCAACTCGGTGCGCCCGTCGGGGGCGAGGGGGGAGATCTCCCCGGCCGGGGCGCCCGCGGGGGCGGCGCCCGGCGCCGGGGCGGTCGCGCCCGGGCCGGGGGAGTCCGGCGAGGTGCCGAGCCCCCGGGCCGCGGCGAAGACGTCGACGCCCTCGTGGCCGACGCCGGGCTCCTGACCGCCCAGCGGCTTGCGCTGCTCGATGAAGGCCACGTGCCGCCAGGTACTGGCACCCAGCCCCTGGGTGTTGTCGTAGGACATGCCGGTCAGTTCCAGGCCGTCCTCCGGGATCGCGTTCCACTCCTTGCAGGCCACCTCGCACGCCTTGCACCCGATGCACACCGAGGTGTCCGTGAAGAAGCCCATGCGCGGCGGGGTGTCCGGGTACCCGGCGGCTCGCGCCACGTCGGGCTGCGGACCGAAGAGCAGGTTGTCCCGCGCCGCGTCCTCGTTCGTTCCCGCCGCCCGCGCGGCGGTGTCGTCCGTCATGTCCCGACCTCCTCGTTCATGTGCCGTCGGCCTCCTCCGCCCCCGGTGCGGCCCGTACCGCCTCGATGCGCTGCCGCTGCCCCTCGGTGACGGGCAACTCGACCCGCTTGCCGAAGTACCACCGGCTCAGCGCGTTGCGGATGCGGTGCTTGTGGAACCAGCGCCACGCCTCCGTGCCGTGGGTTCGTGGCCGTGGCTCGTCGCGCACGAGGATGCGGTACACCTCGGCCGCGGGCAGCAGCGTTTTCGCCCCCTGGTACCCGCCCTCCGCGGTTCGCCGTACTTCGGTGGCCGCACGTCCCTCCAGCAGGCGTCGCCGGTCGGCCGCCTGCAACCCCAGGCACGCCCGTTTCGTGGCGTGATAGGCGACGAAGGGCACCACGAACAGGGCGGTGCGGAAGGAGTACGTCAGCACTTCCAGGCGGATGCCGAAGACGCGGACGAAGACGTCCTGCCCGCCCGCCATGAGCAGCACGGCGTACGCCGACACCGCGGCGGCGCCGAGCGCGGTGCGGGTGGGCTGGTTGCGCGGACGGTCGCACAGGTGCTGCTCGGGCAGGGGACCGGTGACCCACCGCTCGAAGTACGGATAGCCGTAGAGGACGAGGAACAACGCCGTGGGTAGCACCACGCCCGGCAAGAGGACGTTCCAGACGACGGTGTGTCCTGCGACGTCCGTCTCCACGCCGGGCATCAGGCGCAGGGCACCCTCCAGGAAGCCCACGTACCAGTCGGGCTGGGCGTCGATGGAGACGTGGTCGGGGCGATAGGGACCGAATTCCCATACCGGGTTGATCTGCATCAGGGCGGACATCAGGGTGAGGACGCCCGCGACGGCGAAGAGCAGGCCGACGGACTTGGCCGTGTACTGCAGGAAGAACGGCTTGCCGACCACGTTGCGGTTGGTCCGGCCGGGCAGGGCCCACTGGGTGTGCTTGTGGTAGATGACGAACGCCAGGTGGACCACGACGAGTGCCAGCAGCAGCCCGGGCAGCAGCAGGATGTGGGCCACGTACAGGCGCGGGATGATGTCGTGTCCGGGGAACTCGCCGCCGAAGACGAAGAACGTCAGGTACGTGCCGACGATCGGGATCGAGAGCATGATTCCCTGAGTGGTGCGCAGACCCGTGCCCGAGAGCAGGTCGTCGGGCAGCGAGTAGCCGCAGAAGCCCTCCAGCAGGGCCAGCAGGAACAGCGTCACCCCGATCGTCCAGTTCACTTCCCGGGGGCGCCGGAAGGCGCCGGTGAAGAAGATCCGCAACAGGTGCACGCCGATCGCGGCGACGAACACCAGCGCGCCCCAGTGGTGGACCTGCCGGACCAGCAGACCGCCGCGCACGTCGAAGCTGATGTGCAGCACCGAGACGTACGCCTCCGACGTCATCACGCCCTGCAGCGGCACGTACGAACCGGTGTACGGCTGTTCCGTCATGCCGGGGTGGAAGAAGAAGGTCAGGAAGACGCCCGTGACCACGAGGACGAGGAGGCTGTAGAGGGTGATTTCGCCGAGCAGGAACGACCAGTGGTCGGGAAACGCCTTGCGCAGGAACTCCTTGCCGGCGGCGGAGACCGGCAGACGCTTGTCGAGCGCGGCAGCCATCCGTTCCCCGCGCGCAGCGGGCCGGGCCGCCTGGCTCTCGTGCGACACCGTCACGGGTGTTCGTCCTCCTGCCGCCCGGTTCTGCCCACCGCCCGCTGTGTACGAGGCCACTGTTCGTCTCGAGCCTCGCACGGGTGCCCTCGGCACGCGCGGCCGAAACGGCAACGGGGGGGAAGCAGCGGGAGGAAGGAGACGCCGTGGCAACGGCGGGTGGAGCACGGGGAATCACGGCATGCGGCTGCCGACCAGGCCCGGTCGGCTTGATCACGCCGCGGTTTGTCGGCGCGGCCCCGGGCTACCCGGTCGGGCGAGAGCCGGTTCAGGATGCGGGAGGTCTGCGTGACCAGCGTCTCCGAGTTCATCGCGGCACGTCTGCACGCCTGGGGCGCGGACAGGGTGTTCGGCACGCCCGGACAGGACGTGGACCCCTTGGTCGCCGTGCTGACCGGTGGACCACAGGCCCCTGAGTTCCTCCAGGCGCGGAACGAGGAGTCGGCCGCCCTCATGGCATGTGCCCACGCCAAGCTCACCGGAAGGGTGGGCTGCTGCCTCGCCCCCTCCGGCCCCGGCGCACTGCGCCTCCTCGGCGGCCTGTACGACGCGGCGCTCGACCGCCGGCCGGTAGTGGCCGTGGTCGGCCAGGAACCGGTGCCCCCGGGCCTCGGCGACCGACGGCGCGCCGTCCGCGCCTCGCACCTCTTCGCTCAGGTGTCGGAGTACTCGGAGCTGGTCTCCGACCCGGTTCTGATGGAAGACGCACTGGACCGTGCCCTGCGTGCCGCACTGAGCGACCGGGGTGTGGCCACGCTGATCGTGTCCCGTCCTGTCCTCGAGGCCGAGGCGCCACCGGAGCCGCACGGTGACAAGGAGGCCATCTCGTCGCCGCTTCACCTCCACCCGCCGTTGCGGCCGCTCGAACGGGATGTCCGGCGTGCGGCCGACAGCCTGAACGACGGCCACAGAGTCGCCGTGGTCGTCGGACCGGACGGTGCGGAAGCGGCCGATCGGGTGATGGACGTGGCCGAACGGCTCGGCGCCGGTGTCGCCAGGACTCCTCTGGGCCGCGACGTCCTTCCGGACGACCTGCTCCACGTCACGGGCGTGGCCGCCTCACTCGGCAGCGCGCCCGCCGCCTCCCTGGTCCGAGACTGCGACACCCTGCTCCTCGTCGGGGCCCACGACTTCGACACCGGACTGCTGCCGGAGCCCGGATCGCTCCGCATCGTCGCCCTCGACGCGGATTCCGGCGCGTGCCCCGTGGACGACGACGCGTTCTCCACCGTGCGACTGACGGGTGACATCGCCACGGCACTGGACGCCCTTCTCCCCCTGCTCCACCGCACGGACGACCGCCGTTGGCGCGCCGCCGTCGAGCACGCGGTGCGGGAATGGCGCGAGGAGGGGCGTGCGAAAGCGCACCGCTTCTTCGGTACGGCCGTCAACCCTCGCTCCGTGGTCGCCGAACTGTCCGCGCGGCTACCGGACCGCGCCGTCGTCATCACCGACTCGGGGACGGCCCTGGACTGGTGTACCCGACACCTGGAACTGCGCAGCGGAATGCGCGCTGCTCTCTCGAGGCACCTGGGCACGCCCGGAGCGGCCGTTCCCTACGCGCTGGCCGCCCGTCTGGCCTTCCCCGAACGCCCGGTGATCGCCCTGATCGGCGACGGAGCCCTGCAAGCGGGTGGCATGAACGAGTTGATCACCGTGCGGCGACACCTGGAGCGGCTCGCCGCCCTGCCACCGACGATCTTCTGCGTCCTCAACAACGGGGACCTCAGCCGGCTGACCTGGGAACGTCGGCAGGCGGCCGGAGACCCCCGCATCCCGGCCACCGGCGAGGTGCCCGCGGTGTCGTACGCACGGTACGCCGAACTGCTCGGGCTGCCCGCTGTCCGCTGCGCGCACCCGGGCGAGGTGGTCTCCGTCTGGGAGGACGCACTGGCTGCCGCGGGCCCGATGCTGCTGGAGTTCATGGTGGACGGGGACACGCCGCCGGACTGGGCGGAGCCGGACGGCAGGGCACGCGGAAGCCGGGGCCCCTCGCTCCGGCACGCCGCCGAGGGCTCGTGGCGGCGCCGGATCACCACGTCGATGGGCGGCTCGCTCGGCTCGGCCTGACACCGGGGGAGGCGGACCTCGTCGGGTGGCGACGGCCGGAGGGTCTGGGAGCAGCTCGGGGACCGGTGGTGCTCAGCGCAGGGTGAGGGGGGCGCGGATGCGACGCGGGACAGTTCCTCCGGGTTGCGGACGTAGTAGAGACCGGTGATGCGGGCGTCCTCGACCCGGACCGCCAGGACGCCGTCGAGCCCGCCGTCCAGGTGCACGACGAGGGCCGGGCCGCCGTTGACCACGGTGGGTCCGGCGGTGATCGGGAGCCGGTTCCCGCCGAGGCCACCGATCATGAAGCGGGCGACCTCGTCGGCCCCGTCGACCGGCCGCACCGCGGCCTGCTTGATGCCGCCGCCGTCGCTCAGCAGGACGACCTCCGGGGCGAGCACGTAGAGGAGGGCCCGCAGGTCCCCGCTCTCGAGCGCGCAGCAGGGCCAGGTCGGCGATGGCTTCGTCGCCGTCGGCGGCATCACCGCGACGTCGACCGCGATGCGGTCTGGGGCATGGCCAGTGCCTCGCCGCAGCGGGCGCAGCCTGTCGGTGAAGGGCCGCGATCAGACCGGTGGCATCAGCGAGGGCGATCTCGAGTTCCCGGCCGCTGCGCGGCGTCGGGGCGGGACGCCCGCAGTCCGGGCGCCGGAAGAACGGTGGCGTGCCCACCGGAAACTCCTCGGCGCACGGTTCGCACCGGACGCGCGCGGGTACGTGCTCGACGACGAGCCGGGACGTGGCGCGGGCGGTGCCGTCGCGGGCCACCCCGAAGGCGAAGTCGAGGGCCTCGGGCACCACGCCCGCCGGCTCACCGACCCGTACGATCACCGCCGAGACGGATCGCGTCCCGTCCGCCCGCACCACGCCGCTTCGCCGACCCGTTCCACGATCGCGGTCGCGATCGACAGCTCATGCACGCCCGGTTCGGAAGGGGGTGCCGGGGCCGGGGCGGAAGCCGGCCATGCGCCACAGCCGGATCTCCCGCACGATTCCCGGGAACTCCACGATCAGCAGCGCGAGGGCCGCTCCACCGAGTACCACCGCCTCCGCCATCAGAATCCGCTTGGCGTTCATCACCACTCCCTGCTCGCTCGTGTTCCTCGTGCCGTGGCCTTCGACCGGGCTCAGCCCGGGGAGATGCTCGGCATGCTGTCCATGACCCTGTTGTGCCGCTTCCAGTGGATCCCGGTGGAGCGGCGCGCATCGGCCTTGCCGTCCTCGTGGTGCCCGGGCTGCCGGTGACGCGGGCCCCAGTTTCCCTGGTGGAGGCCTTTGACGTGAGTGGGCGTGTCAGGTTTCGCCTGGGACTTGCCGACCTTGATCGTGCCCATGCCGTGCTCCTTTCCCGTGGTGTTCCGCCGCGCCCGGCGGCGGCTTCCGGCGCCGCGCCGGTCATGACCGTTCGGCCAGCCCGGCGAAGAACTCCTCGACGGCGGGCCAGAGGCGGCCGCCGCCGGACAACCCCCGCCACTCCCGGCGGACGAGGGCGACCAGTCGGAAGCACTCGTCGACCGGCACGATCCAGTGGTGCCGCAGGTTCCGGGCGGTGTTCACCAGCAGCGCCTCCACCTCGGGTACCACACCCGCGAGATCCGGACACCGCGACACCGCCTCCTGCCACGCCGAGGCATCCACCTCCCACCGGGTGGCTCCGGCCGGGCTCGGGTAGTGCGCGACGACCGCGCCGTCCTCCCGGAGCACGAAGAACGCCATGCCCACGGGCACCCCGAGCGGTCCGGTCTCGACCGGCGGCAGCTTCACCCGCCGGCGCGGGATCAGCCGGTACTGGCGGTCGCCCGCCCCGTCCCCCGCGAACAGCACCGAGCACGCCGGACAGGCGCACAGCGCCTCCTCGCGGCCGGCGTCGTACAGGTGCCGGTGGTCGTCCGCGAGCGGCGAGGCGCACAGCTCGCACCGTTCCGCGGGGCCTCCGGCCCGCTGTGCGGCGGAGGAGCGGATGAGCGCGGCCAGGGCGCCGCCGGTCACGTCGCCTCCTGAGGCCCGGTGGGCCGGCGCACCAATGCGTCGACGGGGACGAACGTGGGGGGCCGGGACTTCGTCTCCGGCACCGTCTCGACCGCCGTCAGCTCCGGTGCCGCGGCGAGCACGGCCTCCCGCACGGCCTCCTCGACCCCGGCGGAGGCCGAGCCGCATCCGGCGGTGCGCAGCCGCACGCGGGCGACCGGCCCCTCGACACCGTCCAGCGCCACGTCGCCGCCGCGCTCCTGCACGGCGGGCCGCAGTCGCTCCACGGCGCGGACGGCGCGGCGCTCCGGTGGCTCGGGGTGCACGTCGTGCAGCACGAGCAGGTGGCCGATGAGTTCGTCCTCGGCCAGCCGCTCGGCCAGGGCGGCGTCCGCGTGGTCCAGGACCCGGGCCAGCGCCTCGCCGTAGACCTCGGTGAGCGTGCGGACCGCGTCGACGGCCGTCTGCGCCATGGGCCCGGGCGCGATCTGCACCTTCTCCAGCAGCTCGTCGATGCGGGCGATCCGCGCCGCCACCTCGCCGTCGTCCAGCCGGAAGCCGGGCCCGGCGCCGTGATGCGGTTGCGATACCGGCGCGGATGTGGGCTCAGTCATGGGACGCGCCGTAGGTGGGGGAATGCGTCTTCGTGAGCGTCTTGCCCTTGCCCAGGTACATGTGTACGCCACAGGGCAGACAAGGATCGAAGCTGCGCACAGTGCGCATGATGTCGACGCCCTTGAAGTCCTCCGGCCCGTTCTCCTCGAAGATGGGCTGGCCCTGGACAGCGTCCTCGTACGGGCCGGGGGTGCCGTAGCTGTCGCGCGGGCTGGCGTTCCAGGGGGTCGGTGGGTACGGGTGGTAGTTGGCGATCTTCTTGTCCTTGATCACCAGGTGGTGCGAGAGCACCCCCCGCACCGCCTCGTGGAAACCGACGCCGACGGCCTCGTCGGGTACCTCGAAGTTCTGGAACACCTTGGTCTCGCCGGCACGCATCATCTGCATCGCCTCCTCCAGGAACTGGAGGGCCATGGCCGCTGCGTAGGCGACGAAGTAGGGGCGGGCGCGGTCCCGTTCGATGGTGTTGCTCCACTTCGGGATGTGCCACTCCAGCGTGGTCTCCGGCAGCTTCTCGCTCTTCGGCAGCGAGATCCGCACGCTGCGCCCCGTGGCCTTCACGTAAGGGGTGTCGACCAGGCCGTTCAGGGCCGTGGACCACAGCCGGGCGAGCGGACCACCGCCGGTGTCCAGGGCGAGGTGGGAGTCGCTGTCCTTGTGGTACCAGCGCGGGCTCATCACCCAGCTGTACTTGGCGTCGAAGTCGCGCTTCTGCGGTACCGGCACGGTGGTCTGGTTCCACGGGTGACGCATGTCGACCGGGTTGCCGAGCGGATCGTGGGTGACGAAGGGTTCCTGGTGCTCCCAGTCCTCGTAGTAGGAGCTGCCCAGCAGGATGCGCAGGCCGAGGTTGATGTCGACGAGGTTGTTGGTGACCAGCTCGCCGTCGACGATGATGCCGGGGGTGACGTACATCGCCTTGCCCCAGTGGTTCATGTTCTCGTAGCGGTAGTCGACGACGGCAGGGTCCTGGAAGGCGCCCCAGCAGCCGAGCAGGATCCGGCGGCGGCCCACCTCCTCGTACCCGGGCAGTGCCTCGTAGAAGAAGTCGAAGACGTCGTCGTTCAGCGCCACGGCCTCCTTGACGAAGTCGATCACCTTCATCAGGCGCGAGAGGTAGTCGGTGAAGGTGTTCGGCTGCGGCATCGTGCCGACGCCGGCGGGGTACATCGTCGACGGGTGGACGTGGCGCCCTTCCATCAGGCAGAACATCTCCCGGGTGATCCGGCTGACCTTGAGCGCCTCCCGGTACACCTCGCCCTCGAAGGGGTTGAAGGCGCGCATGATGTCGGCGATGGTCCGGTAGCCGTGGATGTCTCCCCGGGGCGCCGGGGTGCGCTCGGCCCGGGCCAGCACGCCCGGGTTGGTGGCCTTGACCATCGCCTCGCAGAAGTCGACGAAGACGAGGTTGTCCTGGAAGATCGTGTGGTCGAACAGGTACTCGGCGGCCTCGCCGAGGTTCATGATGTGCTCAGCAAGCGGAGGGGTCTTCACGCCGTACGCCATCTGCTGCGCGTAGTTGGAGCACGTGGTGTGGTTGTCGCCGCAGATGCCGCAGATACGCGAGGTGATGAAGCCCGCGTCGCGTGGGTCCTTGCCCTTCATGAACACCGAGTAGCCACGGAAGAGGGACGAGGTGCTGCGGCATTCCACCACTTCCTGGTTGGCGAAGTCGATCTTCGTGTAGATGCCGAGGTTGCCGATGATCCGGGTGATCGGGTCCCAGGACATGTCCACGATCTGCGGAGGTTTCCGCTCGGTGGTCCCGGCCCGGTCCTCGGTTGTGGTCATGTGCGTTCCTGTTCTCGCTACTCGCTGCTCGCTGCGGTGGACGGGGGAGAGGGCGTGTGCGGGGCGCGGCCCGGCGGGGGGCCGGGCCGCAACGTCACGGGCGCCAGTGGGGGTCGTAGCCGGAGGTGAGCTGTGGCTCGTTGTGGCGCCACTTGGGTTCGCGGTTGACGACGGCGTTGGTGATGCCGCGCATCCGCCGGATGAAGGACCCATAGGGCCTGATCATGAGGGAGGAGAAGCTGCCGCCCGGCGGCTCGTCCATGAACGGCATGAACGCGTCGGGGAAGCCGGGCATGGTGCAGCCGATGCAGATACCGCCGACGTTGGGGCAACCGCCGAGGCCGCCCATCCAGCCGCGCTTGGGCACGTTGCAGTTGACGACGGGACCCCAGCAGCCCACCTTCACCTGGCACTTCGGGGAGTTGTAGTCCCGAGCGAAGTCGGCCTGCTCGTAGTACGCCCCGCGGTCACAGCCCTCGTGCACGGTCTTCCCGAACAGCCACTGAGGGCGCAGCATCTGGTCCAGCGGGGGCGGCGGGGCGGCCCCCGCCGCGTGGTAGAGGACCCATAGGAGGGTCTCCATGAAGTTCTCCGGCTGGATCGGGCAGCCGGGAACGTTCACGATCGGTAGCCCGCCCTGCGACGCGAAGTCCCAGCCGAGGTAGTCGGCCAGGCCCATGGAGCCGGTGGGGTTGCCCGCCATCGCGTGGATGCCGCCGTACGTGGCGCAGGTGCCGGCGGCGACCACCGCCCACGCCTTCGGGGCCAGCCGGTCGATCCACCAGTTGAGGGTCAGGGGTTCACCGGTCTCCGGGTCGTTGCCGAACGACGTCCAGTACCCGTCGCCCTCGATGATGTTCTGGTTCGGGATCGAGCCCTCGATGACAAGGATGAACGGCGCGAGCTCGCCGCGGATCGCCGCGCGGTAGGGAGCGAGGAAATCCTCGCCGCCGAGGCTCGGCGAGAGCACCTTGTTGTGCAGGTTCACCTTCGGCAGGCCAGGGATGAGTCCGAGGACCAAGTCCTCCACGGCGGGCTGTCCAGCCGCGGTGAACGACACCGAGTCGCCGTCGCAGCTCATTCCCTCGGAGATCCAGAGGATGGTGATCTCCTCGAAGCCTTCGCGCGCCTCGGCGCGGCTCGGCTCGGTGGCAACGTCATGCGTGCCGCTGTCAGTGGTCATGTCTTGGGCCTCCGCTGCTGTCGGTCCCCGAGTCGGTCGTGTGCTGCGGCCGGCCGCTCGACGAGCGCGGGCGGACGGTATGGGCATGAGGGTGAGGTCGGGCCGGTGCGGTCCGTACGCAGCCGAAGCGAACGTCGGCCCGGCGGCGGTTGCGCGGCGAGGGGGCGGCACCGCGGCGGGGGAGTGGTGGTCGACCGCTCTCCCGGCGCCGCGTGCTCGGGGCGCCCGTGGAACAGCCCGGCGCCGACCTCGTGATCCCGTGCCGCGGTGTCAGGCCCGTTCATCGCACCGTCCCTCCCCCGGACCGTCGGCCGGCTGTCCGGGCCGTTCGTGCGACGGGGAGAACGGCTTCAACGGCTCCGCAGGGCCCGCGGCGTGCGGGGACACCCGCGGCTCCAGGGGCTCGAGTTCATCGGGCCGGAAGTAGTGGAAGCGGCCGTACCAGCCGTTCAGCTCGGCTCCGGGATCGTCGTCCAGCGTCACGGCGAGGTACACGCTGTCGTCCACGTCGTGGAAGACGGCGGCGACCCGTGCTGTCCGTCCGGCCAGGAACATGTCCTGGGCGTCGGTACCCCGGCTCCGCGGGCGCAGCCGCACCCGGCTGCCCCCGCCCAGCGGAACGCCGTCGACCGGCACCGTGTCGGTCGTGGGGGACACGTCGTCGGAGCCCTCCTGCCACCACGTCGGCCGGTCGCCCGTGAGGGCGGTCGCGGACCCGGGCGAAGCCGCGGCTGCGGCGGCCGACGAGGATGCGGCGAGGTCTGGCGGCGTGGCCGGGACCAGCGATCGGATGGTGCCGTGCAGCCGGGCGAAGACCTCCGGCGGCATGGTCTCCACCCGGTCCAGGATCCGGGCGGCACGCGGGTCGGTGGCGCGCGCCTCACGCTTCTCCTGGTCGGTCAGCAGCAGCGTGCGCAGCGTCAGGATCTCGTCGATCTCCGCGGCGTCGTACAGGTCGCCCGGGCTCTCGGGCGCCACCTGCGGGCGGTCGGGCAGGATGATCGGCGAGGAGATGAGGAGGAGGGCACAGGCCTCGTCGGGGGTTCCTCCGACGGGCTCGTCACACGGTGCGGTTCCGGGCGGCGGTCCGCCGAGGACCGGGAAGGTGAACGCGTTGCGGCACGCGCGGGCGTGCCCGAGCAGGTTCTCGGGCGGGTCGATGAGCGAGACGAACTGCGCGCCGTCGCCGCCGACGAGCGTGTGCGTCGCGATGAGCGCGCCACGCAGCGCCTCGTCGCGAACGGCCCGTGGGTCCGGTGTCGGCCCCGCGTTCTCGGTACGGATTCGAAGACGGCAGACACCGTCCTCGAGCCGCTCGGCGGTGACGGCTGTGCTCGCCTGGACGGCGGAGCGCCGCCGTACCAAGCGCCCGGCGCCCCCGGGGAGCACCTCGGTTTCCTGCCCGGCGGGTGCCCCGACCGGGAAGACGGTCTCCCGGCCGAGCAGATCCTCCAGGCGTACGACGAGATCCGTCTCGCGCGGCACCGCTTCGTCGAAGGTCAGGTGCACGGTGCCGTCGTCCGCGCTCAGCGACTCGACCGGGCGGTACCGTCCGTCCCGGTCGGCTTTCTCCACCTGCTTGTGCTGCATCTGCAGGTACCGCACCCGCACGCGCACCACCGCCTGCGGCCGGCGGACGCGCAGGAGGCACTCTGTCTGCTGGTACCAGGAATCGGCGGATCCCGAGATGCCGGGAACGACGGGACCCTCCCGCTCCACCCAGTCACGGGGAAAGAGCACACCGAACTGCCAGCGCACCCGATTCTTGGCCGAAGAGCGGCGGTAGGGGTAGAGCAGGTACCCCTCGTACAGGATGGCGTCGGCGACGGCGCTCAGCTGATGGAGGTCGCCTCCCGGGCTGGGCGGCGTCGCGGCCGCATCCGCTGCTGCGACGGCGCACTCAGCGACATCGCCGACTCCGGTATGCGGCATTTCGACTCCTTGATCCGCTTCTGTGTCCCGCTCCTCCCGCACCATGGCACTTCTTTTACGCACGTGCCCGCCCAGCGTGGCGGAACTGGGCCGTTCGAGGGGCTGATGACCCCCGAGCGCTGAACGCGGCCGCTGATCCCGAGGAAAGGGCGAGGTCCCGGTCGGGGAGCCGGGCCCCGGGCGCGCGGTCATCCCCGACGTCGACAGCGCTGTCCGGCGAACGGTGACCGCGGCTGCGGAGCGCGGCATCGACGCTCTCCACAGGCGGACCGCCGGAGGCCGGACAGGACCGCACGTCCGGGTCAACCGTGATGGCGGGCGGACCAGGATGCGGCGAGGGTGGAATGGCGATCGACGTCGCAGTCGACCGGTCCCCTCTGTCGCCCTCCGAAGGAGCACCTCATGTCCGGACGCCATACCTGGATCCGCAGTCTGCACGATGTGGGCCTGGCCGCCTGGTTCGGCGGCTCACTCATGGGCGCGGTCGGCCTCAACGGCGCGGCTGAGGACGAAGGCGGAACCGGTGAGACCAGTGCACGCATCGCTTCGTCGGGCTGGGCGAAGTGGGCACCGGTCAACGCCGCCGCCCTCGGCGCGCACCTGTTCGGCGGCGGTGGGTTGCTGGCCGTGAACGCCCACCGGGTCGCCGCGCAGCAGGGCGTGGCCGCCTCCACCGCGGCCAAGACCGTCGTCACCGCCGCGGCCCTGGCCGCCACCGCCTATGCCCGTGTCCTCGGCAAGAAGGTCGAACTGGCATCCTCCCGCGATCCTCAGGACCACGAGAAGGCGGCCCGTCACCCTGTCGACATCGACCAAGCGCGGCGTCAGCTGACCTGGGCCCAGTGGGCAGTGCCGGCGCTGACCGGATGCCTGGTCGTGCTCAACGCTCTGCACGGCGAACAGCAGCGTCCTGCCGAGCAGCTGCACGGTATGTGGGAGCGAGCCCGCTCCGCCACCCCGCTCATCCACTGAGGGCCCGCAGAGAAGCAAGGTGGTGCTTCCGTGGACCTGGCTCGTTGATGCGGTAGGGCCATATCACGGGAGGCTCGGGATCAACTCGCCGTGAGATTCGCGGTGTTGTTCCCGCATCTGGGCGAGCGCCGGCGCCGTCTGCTGAGGGGAGCCGAGGCCCGGATCCTGGGACACGGCGGGATCCAGGCAGTCGTGCGGGCGGCCGAGGCCGGCGAGACCACCGTCCGCAACGGCGTCGACGAGCTGGAAGCGGGTACGGAGCCGCTGGGTCGGGTCCGTCGCCCCGGTGGCGGGCGCAAGAGGGCTGCCGAGGTGGACCCGGGATCGCGTCCGGCGCTGTCGGCGCTGGTGGAGCCGGACATGCGCGGGGATCCGGTGTCGCCGCTGTGCTGGACGACGAGGTCGACACGCAACGGAGGTTGTCACATCGGGGTGCGTTGCTCCTGTCATGGCGTCAGGACGAGGCCGGTCTCGGCGATGACGCCGTCCAGGGGGCCCGGGCGGTACTGCATCCGCTTGAGCCGGGTCCGTATCAGAGCGGCGATTTGGTCGGTGGTGCAGGCGGCCAGGTTGGCCAGTGTCTTCTTCGGGCTCGCCCGGCCTGGGCGGAACGACGGAAGTACCGCGCACATCGGTGATGGAGGCAGGCCGGGTGGGAAACCGTGTCCGGAAGGTCGGACGCGCACCGCCGACAGGACGGAGAACAGGTGATGGCCACTGCAGCGGGCACCACCCGGGCGCATACGGCGGCGCCGAACAGTCTGCAACTGCCCGGCATCGTCCTCGGAGTGGGCCTCGGCGGGTTCGTCGACGGCATCCTGCTGCACCAGCTCCTGCAATGGCACCATATGCTCTCCAGCACCAACCAGGACCACATCGGAGTGAAGTACTACAACCCGAAAACGGTCTCCGGGCTGCAGATGAACACCCTGTGGGACGGCCTCTTCCACGCGGTGTGCTGGATCGCCGTCCTGCTGGGCCTGGCCATCCTGTACTCCCGGGTCACCCACAACCGGCGGGCGGTGTGGACCTCGCGGGTCCTGTGGGGCTGGATCCTGGCCGGTTGGGGCCTGTTCAACCTGGTCGAGGGGCTCCTGGACCACCAGATCCTGGGCATCCACCACGTCCACCCCGGCCCCTACCAGACATGGTGGGACGCCGCCTTCCTCGTCCTGGGCGGCCTGCTCCTGACCGGCGGCTACCTGCTCCAGCGCAGCGGTCGGCCCTTCGACCCCGACGCTCCCCGCGGTGCCGGGCGGGCCGGAGGCCACGCCTGATGGACACCACGCACCACCACGGCGAAAGCGACACCGGCCTGCCGGGGGCGGCGCTGGCCGCGCTGGTCCTGCTTGCCGCGGCCGTCGGCTACTTGCTCGCCGTCCGCCGGGCCCGGCACCGCAACCCCGCCCAGGGCTGGAACCGGTGGCGAGCGGCTTCCTTCCTCGCCGGGCTGGCCCTGCTCGCTCTCGCGCTGCTGCCGCCGCTGGCGCCCGCCGCGCACTCCGACTTCCGCGGGCACATGGTCCAGCACATGCTCATCGGCATGTACGCGCCGCTGGTCCTGGTGCTCGCCGCCCCGGTCACCCTCCTGCTGCGCACCCTGCCGCCGGCCTGGGCCCGCCGGGTGACGAGGGTCCTGCACAGCCCGCCTGCGCGGCTGCCGGCCCACCCCGCGGTCGCACTGGCGCTGAGCACCGGCGTTCTCGGCCTGCTGTACTTCACGCCGCTGTACAACACCGCCATGGGCCACCCCGCAGGGCACTGGCTGATGAACGCCCACTTCCTGGCTTCCGGGTGCCTGTTCGCCCATGTCATCGCCGGTCCCGACCCCGCGCCCGCCCGGCCCGGCGTGCGGGCCCGCCTGGTCTACCTGGGCATTGCGATCGCCGCGCACGCTTTGATCGCCCAGGCGATGTACGGCGGATTCTTCGTCGACATCCACGCCCCCATCGACCAGGTCCAGCACGGCGCGGAGATCATGTACTACGGCGGGGACATCGCCGAACTGCTGCTGGCCGCCGCACTGGTGGCCACCTGGCGGCCCGAGCGCCGCCCCGGGCCGCCGGCGCCCTCCACGGTCCACCGCCGCTCAGGCCACTTTCCTGCCCGGGCCGGCAGCCGTCGATAGCCGACCAGGGTGGCCCCGATTCGGATCGAGGCGATCGGCCGGTCGGTCATCGGGTCCACCGCGGTGGCGATGTGCGTGGGCTTGTGCGGGTCGACGCCGAGCAGGATCACCGTGCAGCTCCTCGGAACGAGACGGCAGGAGATCCACGGCCGACACGCCGACTTCCGGAACCAGTCCAGCCCGGGTCACACCTCTGTCGAGTCAGGCCGCGGACGGACATCGGATGAGGAGAACACCCCGGGAGAGCCATGGTTCGGCAAGCGGTTCACGAGCCACCCCAGCCGATTTCCTGCAGCACGCTACGGTCAGCCGATCCGCCCACGCACCACTGCCGCCATACAAGTCAGCGGTTCAGCCAGGGGGATGTCCCTGGGCAGGTCGGACGGCCAGACCCGGGTCGGCCTGTCTTTGCCGTCGGACCATTCCGCCAGACCCGGGCGTGCGGCTCTACCAGGACCGTCGCGCCCGCCTGCCGAAGAGGATGCCGGCCGGTTCGGGTGGTGGGGGAGTGCCCGGTTTGAGGGGCCGGGCGATCAGCATGCCCACGATGAAGCCGAGCAGGTGGGCCGCGTAGGCCACCGTTCCGGCGCCGGTGACGCCCGCGCCGGAGGAGTAGGCCGCCTGGAGGACGAACCACAGGCCCAGCACGGTCCGGGCCGGCAGGCGCAGGGACAGGAAGATCAGGAAGGGGACGAGGACCCGGAGGCGGCCCTTGGGGTAGAGGACCGGGTAGGCGCCGAGGACGCCGGCGATGGCGCCCGGGGCGCCGATCAGCGGGGTGGTGGCGTTCGGGTGCGTGAGGGCGGATCCGTAGGCGGCCGCGTGGCCGCAGACCAGGTGGAACAGCAGGTACCGCAGACGGCCCGTGCGGTCCTCGATGTCGTCGCGGAAGATCCGCACCCGCTCGGTGCGGCCCGAAGGAGGGACGGGCACCGTGACGGGATCCGTTCCGGGCGCGGACAGCCGGAGACCGCCGCCGGGCAGGAGGGCGGCGGTGGCCAGGGTGAGGCGTGGATGCCCGCGTTGGGTGACGACTCTCCCCCGTCGTCGATCAGCATCCAGCGCCGGTCCCCGGCCGGTCCCCAGGGCTCCACGGAGACCTCCCGGAGGGACAGGCTCCGGAAAGCCTTGACCGGATGTACGTGGATCGAGTGCAGCAGTGCGGTCCCCATGGAGTCGTCGTGCCGGCCGGCGGCGATGGCTCCATGGGGCAGGGCGGCCCGCGGAACGGCTCCGTGTCCGGGATCAGTAGCCGCGGTACTGCTGGTTGTTGTACGGGTCCTGGTACGGGGCGGGCGCCGGCCGCGGGGCCGCGGGGCGCATCGCCTCGTAACCCGAGCCGGGAGCGGCCGGACGCGGCGGCTGCGACTGGGGATAGCCGCGCGGCGCGGTCGCCTGCTGCGGGATGTACGCGGTGGCCTGCTGCGGGACGTACGGCGCGTGCGCCTGCTGGAGCGGGGCCGGCTGCTGCGCCTGCGGGTAACCGTGGGCGGGCTGGGAGGGGGCCGCCGGGAGGGCGGGCAACGCCGAGGGAAGTGCGGGGAGATGGCTGCCCGGCACGTCGTAGGCGGAGGGGACCCGGATCGGGGCGATCTGCGGGGTGCCCCGCTCGGCCACGAGCGAGTCGTAGATCGGGGTGTCCGGGAAGGAGGCGGAGTAGTAGCCGCCGCCATAAGTGGAGCGGGGGGAGGTCATGGCCATAAGTTAAGCCCACGATGTGCTGGTTGGGGAGACCGATAAGAGGGTTGTTTTCCGTGTCCTCAGCGACCAGGGATCACTAAAACGGGCGAACTTGGAGAAAATGGCTGTTATTTCGGATGGCCTTCTGGTAAAAGCCGAGTTCCGGGCGGGTTACCGGCTGGTCGTCACTTCTCCGCGCATGCCCCGTGGGACTTCCCGCGCGCGGGCACTAGGTTGGGCGGACGAGATCCGACGGACGCCGGGTGTGACCTGGCGAGGTGACACGTGATGGGGGCGGGCATGTCAATGTCGAAGGGATCGAACACACCGGTGCCGACCGCGGCACTCAGGGTGGAACTGGGGTGGCGCCCGGGCCCCGGCGTCCCCGACGCGGACGCCTCCGCGCTGCTGCTGGTCGGCGGCAAGGTCCGTTCCGACGGCGACTTCGTCTTCTACAACCAACCCGCCCACTCCTCCGGGGCCGTCCGGCACGAGGGCAAGCGGAACGCCGGCGGGCAGGTGACCGACACCCTTCTCGTCGATCTCACGCGCGTGGAGCCCGGTGTCGAGACCGTGATCCTCGCGGCCTCCTCCGACGGTGGCACCTTCGGCCGGATCCCCGACCTGTACATCGAGGTCAGGGACGCCGTGCGGGGCACCGTCGCGGCCCGGTTCGACAGCACGGGCGCGACCAGCGAGAGCGCCTTCGTGCTCGGTGAGTTCTACCGCCGTCAGGGAGCCTGGAAGTTCCGCGCGGTGGGGCAGGGCTACAGCAACGGACTCGAGGGCCTGGCCACCGACTACGGCATCACCGTGGACGAGCCGCAGCACGCCGCCCCCGCCGTCCCGGCCCCGCCTTCGACGCCCCCGGCCGCCACACCTCCTCCGGCCCCCGCGGCCCGGCTCCTCGCCCCGCCCGCGCCCGCCACGTCGCCGGCGCCGGTCCGGCTCACCAAGGTGACGCTCACCAAGGAGGCCCCGGCCGTCTCGCTGACCAAACAGGGCGGAACCTCGGGTGCCCTCCGGGTGAACCTCAACTGGCAGGTGCGCAAACAGTTCTCCGGCTGGGCGGGCAAGCTGGGCCGCCCGGTCGCCATGCACTCCGACCTCGACCTCGACCTGTGCGCCCTGTACGAACTCACCGACGGCAGCAAGGGAGTCGTCCAGGCCCTGGGCAACGCCTTCGGATCCCTGCGGCGGCCCCCGTTCATCCACCTGGACGGCGACGACCGTACCGGCGCCGTCGCGTCCGGCGAGAACCTCACCGTCAACCTCGACCACCAGCAGTCCTTCCGGCGCATCCTCGTCTTCGTCACCATCTACGAGGGCGCCCGCTCCTTCGCCGACCTGCACGCCACGGTCACCCTCCAGCCGCAGCACGGCGCCCCGGTCGACTTCTCGCTCGACGAGTGCACCGTCCCCTCCACGGTGTGCGCCCTCGCCCTCATCACCAACACCGGTGGCGACCTCGTCGTCCAGCGCGAGGCCCGCTATCTGGTGCCCGAGCGGGGAGCGAGCCCCCAGCGCACCGTCGACCGCGCCTACGGATGGGGCATGAACTGGACCCCGGGCCGCAAGTGACCCTCGACGGCCGGCCGGCTCAGCCCTCGTCGGGCAGCGCGCCCGGACGCGGGTAGGTGCGGCCCTTCCAGGCCGCACCCCGCCCGCGGTGGTGCCGCACCGCCGAATCGACCGTCATCAGGAGGTACAGGAACGCGGTGAACGGCAACAGGGGAGCGAGCCACCGCGGTTGCCGGTAGTAGCGGAGCATCGGGACGTACGTCCCCGCCATCACCAGCCAGGCCGCCGCACCGAGGGCCACGACCCCCCGGTCCCCGGCCGCCAGCCCCGCGACGACGGCCACCGGCGGCACCAGGTACACCAGCGCCAGCCCCACGACCGTCGCGGCCAGCAGCACCAGGCTGTGCCGCAGTTGCGCGTACGCGCTGCGCGACACCATGCGCCACAGGTCGTCCAGCCGCGGATACGGGCGCACACTGTCCACCCGGTCCGCCAGCCCCAGCCAGACCCGCCCGCCGCCGGCCTTGACCGCCCGCGCGAGGGCCACGTCGTCGATGACGGCCTGCCGGATGGCGTCGGGGATCCGCGCCCGCTCGGCCGCCTCGGCGCGCAGCAGTACACAGCCCCCGGCCGCCGCGGCCGTCCGCGTTCCGTTCCGCCCGATCCGGCGGAACGGATACAACTGCGCGAAGAAGTACACGAACGCCGGTACGACCAACCGCTCCCAGACGCTCTCCACGCGCAGCCGCGCCATCTGCGAGACGACGTCGAACCCCCCGGTACGGGCTGCCGCGACCAGCCGGCGCAGGCTGTCGGGCGCGTGCGCGATGTCGGCGTCCGTCAGCAGCAGGTACTCGGGCGCACGCGCGCGTGCCAGCTCGATGCCGTGCCGCACCGCCCAGAGCTTGCCGGTCCAGCCGGCCGGCGGCTCGCCGGGCGAGCCCACGGTCAGCGGCAGGCCCCCGGGCCGACCCGCCAGCTCATGCGCGAGCTCCCCGGTGCCGTCCGTACTTCCGTCGTCGACCAGGAAGACCTCCGCCCGCCCGGGGTAGTCCTGGGCGAGCAGCGACGGCAGGCTCGCGGGCAGTACCGCCGCCTCGTCACGCGCGGGGACGACCACGCACACCGACGGCCACGCCTCGGGCTCCCGCCGGGCCGGCAGCCGGACATCCGTACGCCAGAAGAAGCCCTGGAAGAGCAGCAGCCACAGCCAGGCGGCGAGGGACACGGCGGCGGTCCACACTACGGCGCTCACGCCCGCAGTCTGCCCCACGGGAGCGGTCGGAAGCGGCTCATCGTCTATCGTGACCGGGTGAAGATCGCGCTCATGGACTCCGGAATCGGCCTGCTGGCAGCCACCGCAGCGGTACGGCGCCTGCGCCCCGACGCCGATCTCGTCCTCTCCCTCGACCCCGACGGCATGCCCTGGGGCCCCAGGACTCCCCAGGACCTCACCGCCCGCGCCCTGGCCGTCGCCGAGGCGGCTGCCGCACGGCGGCCCGACGCCCTGATCGTCGGCTGCAACACCGCCACCGTGCACGCCCTCACCGCCCTGCGCGACCACCTCGAACCGGTCCTGCCCGTCATCGGCACCGTCCCGGCGATCAAGCCGGCGGCCGCCGGCGGCGGGCCGTTCGCCATCTGGGCCACCCCGGCGACGACCGGCAGCCCGTACCAGCGGAATCTGATCCAGGACTTCGCCGACGGCGTGACCGTCACCGAGGTGCCCTGCTGGGGTCTCGCGGAAGCCGTGGAGCACGCGGACGAGAACGCGATCGACGCGGCCGTCGCCGCCGCCGCCGAACTCACCCCGGAGGACGTGACGACCGTCGTCCTGGGCTGCACCCATTACGAACTGGTCGCCGAACGCATCCGGGCCGCCGTGCGGCGCCCCGGCCGGCCGCCACTGGTCCTGCACGGCTCCGCCGGAGCGGTCGCCGCCCAGGCCATGCGCCGGGTCGGTGAACGGCCTGCCCCCGAGGCCCCGGCGACCGGCACCCTCACGGTGCTGCTGAGCGGCCGCGAGGGCACGCTTCCGCCGGCCGCCCTCGCCTACGCGGAAGGCCGACTGCTGCAGGAGGTCACCCCTGCCGGGTGAGGCCGTCGAGGGACCGGTTCACGCCCGGTCGGCGCAGTCACGCCGTGCGACCCCGTACCCACACGGCGAAACCGAAGTAGCCTCGAGCGCATGAGGGACCACCCCCGCAGTGCCCACCCCCCGCACCCCCATGTCTGGACCGGCCGCGCGACCAACCGCGTGCAGTGGTTACTGGCACTCATCGGTGCCGCCTGTATGGCGCTCGGCATCGTGCTGGCCGTCGACTCGACGTGGACGACCGGCGTCGCACCGTTGGTCATGGCCGTCGTCGGGTGCATCGCCGCCGGGCTGCTGGTCCTGTTCGGCACGCTCGCCTTCGTGCACGTCGCGCTGCGTGTCGACGAGGACCACCTCGAGGTGCGCTGCGGTCACATGGGCGTGCCGCGCCGCCGCATCCCGCTGTCGCACGTCGCCGGAGCCGAGTTCGTACCGCACGTCACCCCGCGGCACTGGGGCGGCTGGGGCTACCGCTGGCGGCCCGAGAAGGGCACGGCGGTCGTCGTGCGCCGTGGTGAGGGCCTCGTCCTGAGCCTGTGGGACGGACACACCTTCACGATCACCGTGGACGACGCGGAGGCAGCGGTGCGCGTCATCCGCGACCGCCTGCGCCCGCACCGGCCGGGCCCGGTCCACTGACCTGCCGGGGGAGCGGTCACCGCGATTGCCTCGGCCGGCAGACGCAGCGCGACCCGTGCCGCCCGGTGGCCGGGCCCCGGCCGGGCCGTGCTCCGCAGCCGGGCGTTCGTGCGGTCGGCGCCCAGGTCACGCGCCGTAGACTCTCCGGGTGACCGTCACCGCAACCTCCGTCGGCGAGCCGGCCCCGATGCCGCCGCAGACCGCGCCCAAGGCGTGGCCCAGGCGGCTCGCGCGCCTCGTTCCGGCCGCAGCGGCAGCACTCTCCGGGCTGCTCCTCTACCTCAGCTTCCCGCCGCGCACCTTGTGGTGGCTGGCGCTGCCCGCCTTCGCCGTCTTCGGCTGGGTGCTGCGCGGGCGCGGCTGGAAGGCCGGGCTCGGCCTCGGCCACCTCTTCGGGCTGGGCTTCTTCCTGCCGCTCCTGGTCTGGACCGGCGTGGAGGTCGGACCCGGTCCGTGGATCGCCCTCGCCGTGATCGAGGCGCTCTTCGTCGCGCTGGTCGGCGCGGGTGTCGCCGCGGTGTCGAAGCTGCCCGGATGGCCGGTGTGGGCCGCCGCGCTGTGGATCGCCGGTGAGGCGGCACGTGCGCGTGTGCCGTTCCACGGGTTCCCCTGGGGCAAGATCGCGTTCGGGCAGGCGGACGGCGTCTTCCTGCCGCTCGCCGCGCTGGGCGGGACCCCGGTGCTCGGCTTCGCGGTCGTGCTGTGCGGCTTCGGCCTGTACGAGATCGTGCGGGTGGCGGTGGACGCCCGCCGTACCGGGACCGTGCGGTGCGTCGCGGCGGCCGTCGGCGCGCTGGGCGTGGCGGTGCCGGCCGTGGCCGCGGTGTCCGCCCGGCCGCTGGTGAGCGACACGGCCGAGACCGGTACGGCGACCGTCGCGGTCGTCCAGGGCAATGTGCCGCGGCTGGGGCTCGACTTCAACTCGCAGCGGCGGGCCGTTCTCGACCACCACGCGCGCGAGACGGAACGCCTGGCCGCGGAGGTCGACGCGGGCCGGGTGGAGCGGCCCGACATCGTGCTGTGGCCGGAGAACTCCTCCGACATCGACCCCTTCGCCAACCCCGACGCGTACGCCGTGATCGACCGGGCGGCCAAGGCGATCGGTGTGCCCGTCTCGGTCGGCGCCGTGGTGGGCAAGGACGGCAGGCTGCTCAACGAACAGGTCCTCTGGGACCCGGTGAAGGGCCCCGTCGACACCTACGACAAGCGGCAGATCCAGCCGTTCGGCGAGTACCTCCCGCTGCGCCCCCTGGTCGGGGCGATCAACGACGACTGGACGTCGATGGTCCGCCAGGACTTCAGCCGGGGCACCGAACCGGGCGTGTTCACCATGGCCGGGACCGGGGTCGGCCTCGTCACCTGCTACGAGGCGGCCTTCGACTGGGCGGTGCGCGACACCGTCAAGGACGGCGCCCAGCTGATCTCCGTCCCCAGCAACAACGCGACCTTCGGCCGCAGCGAGATGACCTACCAGCAGCTCGCCATGTCCCGGGTCCGCGCCGTCGAGCACAGCCGTACCGTCACCGTCCCGGTGACCAGCGGGGTGAGCGCGATCATCATGCCGGACGGGACGGTCAGCCAGAAGACCGGCATGTTCGTCGCCGACTCCCTGGTGCAGGAGGTGCCGCTGCGCTCCTCGCAGACCCCCGCCACCCGCCTCGGCGCACTCCCCGAGACCGCTCTCGTCCTGGTCGCCGCGGGCGGCCTGGGGTGGGCCGTGGCCGCCGGTGTGCGCGGGCGGCGCGCCGGTGGCGCGTAGTCGTACGCCCGGCGCACACGCCCTGAAGCGCCGCGAAGCGGCCCGACCCGCCCGCTAAGGTCCCCAGCATGGCTACTCCTGACTTCATCAGCACCCTGCGCGCCTCCGTCGGCCACCAGTTGCTCTGGCTCCCCGGAGTCACCGCCCTCGTCTTCGACGACGAGGGCAGAGTGCTGCTGAACCGCCGGTCCGACACCCGTGAGTGGTCGGTGATCGGCGGCATCCCCGACCCGGGGGAGCAGCCCGCGGCCTGTGCCGTGCGCGAGGTCGAGGAGGAGACCGCGGTGCACTGCGTCGTCGAGCGCGTCGTCCTGGTCCAGGCGCTGAACCCGGTGACCTACGACAACGGCGACATCTGCCAGTACATGGACATCACGTTCCGCTGCCGGGCCGTCGGCGGCGAGGCACGGGTCAACGACGACGAGTCGCTGGACGTCGGCTGGTTCGCCGTGGACGCGCTGCCGGATCTCAACGAGTTCGGGCGCTTCCGGATCAAGCAAGCCATGGCCGACGCACCCACATGGTTCGACTCCACTGGTTCCGGCTGAACTGTGGGGCGTCACCCTATGGGGCGGGGCAGGGGGGGCTGCCTAGGGTCGGAACATGACCGCGCCCCACGCCCGCCAGGCCCGCCGCGCTCCTCACGTTTCCCCGCTCGACCTCGGTGGCCGTACCGCTCTGGTCACCGGCGCCGCCGGTGGCATCGGCCGCGCCTGCACGCTGCGGCTCGCGGCCGCCGGGGCCGAGGTGAGAGCCGTCGACCGGGACGCCGCCGGCCTGGAGGCACTGGCCGAGCAGGCCCGGGGCCTCGGGGGCGGCGTCGAGCCGCACGTTCTCGACCTCATGGACCTGGACGCCGCCGAACTCGTCGCCGTGGGCACGGACGTGCTGGTCAACAATGCCGGACTGCAACTGGTACGGCCGATCGAGGACTTCCCGCGGAGGTGTTCCACACGGTGCTCACCGTGATGCTGGAGGCGCCGTTCCGGCTCATCCGCGGAGCCCTGCCCCATATGTACGGACAGGGCTGGGGCCGCATCGTCAATGTGTCCTCGGTCCACGGGCTGCGCGCCTCGGCATACAAGTCCGCCTATGTGGCCGCCAAACACGGTCTCGAGGGGCTGTCCAAGACCACCGCCCTCGAAGGCGCACCCCACGGTGTCACCTCGAACTGTGTGAACCCCGGCTATGCGCGCACCCCGCTGGTCGAGCGGCAGATCGCCGACCAGGCCCGCGCGCACGGCATCCCCGAGGAGCAGGTCGTGGCCACGGTCATGCTGCGGGACAGCGCGGTCGAACGGCTCGTCGAACCGGAGGAGATCGCCGAGGCGGTGGCGTATCTGTGCGCCCCGCAGGCGTCCTTCGTGACCGGCACCTCGCTGGTGCTGGACGGTGGCTGGACCGCGCACTGAGCCACCGTCCGGCCCCACCGGCCGAGTTGTCCACAGGTCTGACGGGGCGGCCGCGGGATGAGGAATCCTGAGACCATGTCCCGCGATCACGTGCAGTCCACCGAGCCCCCGGTTCCCGGTCCGACAGTGCCGGACCGGGCCCGCCCTGACGACCGTTCTGCGCACGGCAGTGCCGAGACGCCGTTCCTGGAGCTCCTGGCCCGGGGCGCGTCCGCCGAGGCCTACGAGCAGCCGGTGCTCCTGGCCCGCGCCGAGGGACTGCCCGCCGAGCGGATCGCCGCCCTCGAACAGGCCAGGCGGCTCGCCCTGCGCGTCCGCTCCGACCTGGAGGGGCGGCGCCGCAGGGAGGCCGAGCTGTCCGCGCTCTTCGAGACCGCGCACGACCTGGCCGGACTGCGCGACCTGGACGCCGTGCTCCAGGCGATCGTGCAGCGCGCCCGCTCGCTGCTCGGCACCGACGTCGCCTACCTCAGCCTGAACGACCCCGCCCGGGGCGACACCTACATGCGGGTCACCGAGGGCTCGGTCGCGGCCCGCTTCCAGCAGCTGCGCCTCGGCATGGGCGAGGGCCTGGGCGGCCTGGTCGCCCAGACCGCCCGCCCCTATGTGACCGACGACTACTTCCGCGACGACCGCTTCGAACACACCCTCACCATCGACACCGGCGTGCGGGACGAGGGACTGGTGGCCATCCTCGGGGTGCCCCTCATGCTCGGGCACACCGTCATCGGCGTGCTGTTCGCCGCGGACCGGCGGGCCCGGGTCTTCGAGCGGGAACAGGTCGCCCTGGTCGGCTCCTTCGCCGCGCTCGCCGCGGCGGCCATCGACACCGCGAACCTGCTCGCCGAGACCCGCTCGGCCCTCGCCGACCTGGAGCGCGCCAACGAGATCATCCAGGACCGCAGCGGGGTCATCGAACGCGCCTCCGACGTCCACGACCGGCTCGCCGAACTCGTCCTGCGCGGCGGCGGAGTCCATGACGTGGCCGCCGCCGTCTCCCAGGTCCTGGACGGCACCGTCGAGTTCACCGAGGCCGCCACCGCCCCGGCCCAGGCCCTCGAGGCGTCCCGCGCGGAAGGACACGCGGTGCGGCACGGCCGCGACTGGATCGCCGCCGTGGCCGCGGGCGACGAACTCCTCGGTGCCCTCGTGCTGCGCGGCCACCCCGGTCTGGACCCCGTCGACCAGCGCACTCTGGAACGCGCCGCCATGGTCACCTCGCTCCTGCTGCTCGCCCGCCGCTCCGCCGCCGAGGCGGAACAGCGCGTCCGCGGCGAACTGCTCGACCACCTGCTCGACGCCCGTGACCGTGACCCGCGCCTGCTGCGCGAGCGCGCGGCCCGGCTGCACGCCGACCTCGACGCAACGCACGCCGTCCTCAGCGCCCGCCTGGAGGGCGCCGCCGCCGACGCCGACGAGGAGGCGGACGCCCGTCGGCGCCTGTGGGCCGCGGCGTCGCACCTCGCGGCGACCCGCCATGGTCTCGCCTCCGCGCGGGACGGCGGTACCGTCCTGCTGCTGCCCCTGGCCCCCGGTGACACCGCCACCGACCTGGCCCGTCGTACCGCCCGGCACCTGGGAACGGCCGTGCACGAGCCGGTCACCGTCGGCGCGTCCGCCCCGGTCGAGCACCTCACCGCCCGCCCCGACACCGTGGCGGCGGCCTACGCGGAGGCCCGGCGCTGCCTCGACGCCCTGCGCGTGCTGGGCCGCTCCGGCGACGGTGCCGCCGCCGAGGACTTCGGTTTCCTGGGGCTGCTCCTGGCCGGGGAGCGGGACATCGCGGGATTCGTCGACCGCACCCTCGGTCCGGTCGTCGCGTACGACGAACGACGCGGCACCGAACTGCTGCGCACCCTCGACACGTACTTCGCCTGCGGTATGAGCCCTGCCCGTACCAAGAACGACCTGCACGTGCACGTGAACACGGTCGCCCAGCGCCTGGAGCGCGTCGGCCGCCTTCTGGGCGACGACTGGCAGAGCCCGGCCCGCGCCCTGGAGATCCAGCTGGCCCTGCGCCTGTACCGGTTCTCGGCCCCGGCGGACCCGTCGGCACCCGGACGGAGCTGACGGGTGGACCTCTCGCGTGTTACTTGTCGGAACGGAAGGATGCCGGGCAACCATCCGTACGGCCGGGAGCTGAGGTAGCGGTGACGACTTTCGAGGAACACGGCACGGTGCACGCCTTCCGGGACGACGCCCTGGGGGAACACGACGCCGTCGGTCTCGCCGCGGCGATCCGGCGGGGAGAGGTGGGTGCCGCCGAGGCCGCCCGGGACGCGGCGGAGCGGGTGCGGTCGGTCGAGGCGAGACTCAACGCGGTCCAGACGCACGCCGACGTCCCGGCGCACGTCGGCGGGGCGGGGGGTGCCTTCGCCGGGGTGCCGACGTTCGTCAAGGACAACACCGACTACCGGGGACTGCCCACCGGCCACGGCAGCGCCGCTTTCACTCCGGCGGCCGCGCGGCGGCACGCGCCGTTCGCCCGGCAGTTCCTGAGCACCGGCGTCACGGTGCTGGGCAAGACCCGGCTGCCCGAGTTCGGGTTCAGCCCCACCACGGAGTACGAGGGCGCCGAGCCCGTTCGCAACCCGTGGAACACGGGCTACTCGGCGGGTGGTTCGTCGGGCGGCAGTGCGGCGCTCGTCGCCGCCGGGGCGGTGCCGATCGCCCACGCCAACGACGGCGGCGGATCGATCCGGATCCCCGCCGCCTGCTGCGGACTCGTCGGTCTCAAGCCCACCCGCGGACGGGTCGTGACCAATGCGCAGGGCCGTCAACTGCCTCTGGACATAGTCTCCGACGGCATCGTGAGCCGTTCCGTGCGCGACACCGCCGCGTTCCTCGCCGCCGCCGAGACGTACTGGCGCAACCCCAAGTTGCCGCCTCTGGGCCTGGTCGAAGGTCCTTCGGGACGGCGGATGCGCATCGGATTCCTGCTGGACTCGCCGAACGGTGTCCCCTCCGACACCACCACCCGGGAAGCCGTCACCGAGACCGTGGTGACACTCGAACGGCTGGGCCACACCGTGGAGCCCGTGGAGTTGGCCATCGACCCCCGCTTCACCGAGGACTTCCTCACCTACTGGGGGCTGCTGTCGTTTCTCCTCGGCGTCACGGGCCGGACCCTCGGCGCGGACTTCGACCGGCGTCGGATGGACGGCCTCAGCAAGGGGCTGCGCGAGGAATACGTCAAGTCCTGGCGGCGTACTCCGGGAGTGCTGCGGCGGCTGACACGTACCCGGGAGGCGTACGCGGCGGCGTTCCGCGGGTTCGATCTGCTCCTTTCCCCCGTGCTCGCCCACACCACGCCGCCGATCGGTCATCTCAGCCCGGCCGTCCCCTATCCGACACTGATCGAGCGGATTCTGGCGTACGTCGCGTTCACACCGGTCAACAATGTCGTCGGTACGCCGTCGATCTCGGTGCCCGCCCCGGGTGCGACGGAGGACGGGTTGCCCGTCGGCATCATGTTCTCCGGTCGTCCCGGCAGTGAACGGACGCTGCTGGAGGTGGCGTTCGCGCTGGAGGCGGACCACCCTTTCCGGCGTATCCAGGATGTGTGAGCGCAGTCGTCGTGCCTGATGCTTTGTCCGTTCCTGATCGATTGAAAGTAATTAGCTTTCCGGACGGGTGATTTACGTCCTGACTGTGTCGAATTCCCGAAATTCGGGATGATGTTCCCTCGTGCCGCGCTAATGTTGGCGGCCGTCGCGGTGTTCGTGGTCGCGACGCCGGGGTCGGGGGAATGCGAGAACGCGTGTGAAAACAATTCTGTTCGTTCACGGAACGGGCGTTCGGTCGAAGCGTGGGCAGGAAGCGCTCGACAGAATCGGGGACGGTTTCCGGAAGGTGCTGCCGGGCACCGTGGTGGAGACGTGCTCCTGGGGAGACGTCCTCGGCGTCGCGCCGGCGGACGGGACCGACGCGCCGGACGGTACGGAACCGGCATGGTCCCCCGACGGTTCCGGGGTCACCTGGTCGGACGCGGAGCGGGCGGTGTGGGCCCGGCTGTACGACGACCCGCTCTACGAGATCCGGACAGCGGTCCTGGGGGTACCCGGTGACGCGTCCGCCACCTTGCCGAGGGCGCTGAATCTGCTGAGGAGCCGCGTACGGGATCTGGCGGACGCCCCCGATGTCGGCGAATTGATTCCGGACGGCGAGCTGAGGGAGCAATTCCGTGAAGCCGTCGCGGAATTGCTGAGCGTCCAGGAGCTTGTCGCGGCCCTTCCCTTTCTCGCCGCAAGGACGTCGCACGACCTGGTCGCGCGGTCCGTCACCTCCGCCTACCGGGATTCATTCGCAGTGCATCGGGCTTCAGCCCGGTGGTGAAGCGAATCTGATGGTCGCGACGCGGAGCGGCGCCGCATCTGGTCCGGTGGAGCCGGACACGGCGGTTCACCGTCTGCGGCGCGGAGCGTCGTGATCGCTTCTCCTGGCGGAGCCGGGCTGTGCTCACACCGGCCGGTTCTGCTGTTCGATGTGCTGCCCGACCACGGTGAGGAGGTGCCGCTGATTTCCTCCATCCGCCTCAAGCGGGCACCAGCGAACACCTTGTGCCGGAACCCGGTCACGAAGACCAAATGCACATGCGTGACGAGAACACAGTGCCGACCAGTTCTGATCTTCTGCATCTCACCCGCAACTCAGGTACGTAGGGTGACGGTCATGCAGCTTCGGTACGGCTTCCGCCTGTACCCGGACACCGGCCAGCAGACCGCGTTGGCGAAGGCGTTCGGGTGCGCCCGCGTCGTGTTCAACGACGCGGTCCGCGCCCGCGAGGACGCCCGCACGGCAGGCGGGAGGTTCCCGAAGATCGGCGAGCTGTCCACGCGCCTGATCACCCAGGCCAAGCGGACAGCGGACCGGTCCTGGCTGGGCGAGGTCTCCGCGGTCGTCCTGCAGCAGTCCCTGCGGGACGCCGAGACCGCCTACCGCAACTTCTTCGCCTCCCTCAAGGGCACCCGCAAGGGCCCGAAGCTGGGCCCGCCCCGCTTCAAGTCCCGCAGGGATGCCCGGCAGTCGATCCGGTTCACCGCCAACGCCCGCTGGAAGATCACTGATGGCGGCCGCCTGCACCTGCCGAAGATCGGCGCGGTGAAGGTGAAGTGGTCCCGCACGCTGCCCGCCACCCCCACTTCCGTCACCGTCATCAAGGACGCGGCCGGCCGGTACTTCGCCTCCTTCGTCATCGACACCGACCCCGCCGTCGACGCTGCCCGGATGCCCGACACCGACCGCACCATCGGCATCGATCTCGGCCTGACCCACTTCGCCGTCCTGTCCGACGGCACGAAGATCGACTCCCCGAGGTTCCTGCGCCGCGCGGAGAAGAAGCTGAAGAAGGCCCAGCGGGAGCTGTCCCGCAAGCAGAAGGGAAGCAAGAACCGGGCCAAGGCCCGCCTCAAGGTCGCCCGCGCCCACGCCGAGGTCGCCGACGCGCGCCGCGAGTTCCATCACCGGCTCTCCACGAAGCTGATCTCCGAGAACCAAGGGATCGCGGTGGAGGACCTGTCGGTGGCGGGACTGGCCCGCACGAGGCTGGCCAAATCCGTGCACGATGCCGGATGGTCGTCGTTCATCAGCATGCTGGAGTACAAAGCGGAACGGTACGGGCGGACCCTGGTGAAGATCGGCCGGTTCGAGCCGACCTCCCAGACCTGCTCCACCTGCGGTGTCAAGGACGGACCCAAACCCCTGAATGTCCGGGAGTGGACCTGTACCGCCTGCGGCACCGTCCACGACCGGGACACCAACGCCGCGATCAACGTGAAGACGGCCGCCGGACTGGCGGCATCGGCCTGCGGAGCGCCGGTAAGACCAGAACCCGTTCTGGCACGGCGCGAAGAAACAGGAAGCCACGGATTCCCGACCGAACCCCGTGCCGCGTAGCGGCACGGCAACGATCGAGAAGGCCGGAATCCCCGGGCTTCAGCCCGAGGAGCAAGTCAAACGAAGGCGTCGTCACCACGGCGGCGTGTCGTGGACGAGGGGATCCCGCCCGAGCGCCTCTCCCCGACCGCCCGCACCCACCTGGCCCGGCTGCGGCTGCTGCAGCGGGAACTGGGCACCGACGGCATGCTGCGCGCCCTCGCCCTGCGCACCACCCCCGCCCCGTTCCCCGGCGACGACGGGCCACGAGACCGGCCGGGCCACCGGGCCGACACACACGGAGAGGTCTGACCGGTGCCCTCGATGGAGACACTGAGGCGTGAGGACCCCAGGCAGATGGGCAGGTTCAGGCTGCTGTCCCGGATCGGCGCGGGCGGATTCGGCGAGGTGTTCCTGGGCCGGGAGGAACCGGGAGGGCGGGAGCGGTTCGCCGCGGTCAAACTCATCCGCACCGACATCGCCGAGTCCGAGCGGCTCAGACCCCGTTTCCACAGCGAGATCGAGGCCGTCGACCGGGCCGGGGGAGAGGGCATCCCAGAACTCCTGGGTGCCGACCCGGACGCCCGCCGCCCCTGGCTGGCCACGCGGTACATCCCGGGCCCCTCACTGCAACAGCTGGTCGACGGCTCCGGCCCGCTGCCCGAGGACACGGTGCTCGTACTCGGCCGCCTTCTGGCGGGCACCCTGGCCGGCCTGCACGGTTCCCGGCTCTACCACCGGGACCTGAAACCGAGCAATGTGCTCGTCACCGCGACCCGTCCCTGGATCATCGACTTCAGCCTCGTACGGCTCGCCGCCAAACCCGGCGTGACCGTCACCGCGGACGCCATGGGCAGCTTCCAGTACGCCGCCCCCGAGCAGGCGAGCGGCCTCGGCCGCGCGCAGGGGCCCGCCGACGTCTTCGCCTTCGCCGCGACCCTGCTGTTCGCCGCCACGGGACATCCCCCCTACAACGGGCACAACCAGTTCGACATCCGGCTGCGGGCCCTGACGGAGCCACCGGACATCACCGGCCTGGAGGCCGGCCCGCTGCGTGAGATCGTCACCGCGTGCCTCCGGTTCACCGACACCGAGCGTCCGACGATGGACGACGTGCGCGCCGCGCTGGTCCGCGCGACGGACGCGGACCGTATCCCCTACCCGCCTGCGGCGCTGAGTGTGTTCAGGCGTCACCTGGACGCGCTGCGCTCCCTCATCGGGCCGTGCGCCGACCGCCTGGCACGGGAGGAGGCGGGAGAACGGGAGAGCGGGCGGGCACCGGACGGGACGAGGGAGCGGGTACGGTCGCGCCCCGGGAGCAGGGCGGACCACGGCCTCGCCCCGACAGCGCCCGCGCCCCCGACAGTGCCCGAGCCCGCGGCGGCACCCGCCACCGTCCCGGTACCCGCACCCGCTGCCGGTGAGCGATGGGTGTGGCACTGCCACGACTGGTTGCGCGTTCCTCCCTGGCTGATGGGGGACATGGTGCTGATCGCCACGGCCGGCGGGGTTCTCTACGGCGTAGAGCACCGGCGCGGGCGGCCCCTGTGGCGCCTGGACCTCGGCGCACCGGTGCGAGGAGGACTGGTTCCGGCACGGGACGCGGTGGTCCTGGGCGCCGCCGACGGAGCGGTGCACCATGTCCGGCTGGCCGAGGCCGGCCCCGCGCACGCACGGCACCGGTACACCGCGGCGGTCCACGCGGTCGGCTGGTCCGGGGCCCTCGGCGACGACCCGGACCGGCTCTTCGTGGCCGAGGGGACCCGCGTGCACGCCCTCGACCTCCGTTCCGGGGACCGCGGTTGGGCCGTCGAGAACGCCGGGGCGGTGACGGGACGGCCGGTGGTGGCCGTCGGCAGGGCGGTTTACTGCACCGACCGCGGCCAGGTGGTGTGCCGCCGGATGGACGACGGGAGCCGGCTGTGGAGTGTGCACCTGCGTGCCGCCGGCCCGGCCGGCGTGACGGCGCTCGACGAGGTCCTCGTCGTACCGGGGGCGGACGGGAGGGTGTACGCGCTCCACCGGGTGACGGGAGAGCACCTGTGGACCGCGCCGGTCGGCGGCACCGTGCACCTGGCCGCCGTCGGATGCGGCGGGGCTGTCGTGGTCGTGACCACGGAAGGGTCGGTGACCGCTCTGGACGCCGGGGACGGCCGCCCGCTGTGGACGACGTCGGTGTTCGGCGGGGCGGCCCCGTGTGCCCTGGACGTCCTCGTGGACGGTTCGGCCGTGTGCGTCGCCGACCAGGGCGGGATCCGGCTGCTCGGAACCCATGACGGCCGTCCGCTGGGGCGCTGGGAACTGCCCTACGTCTCAGGACTGCGTCCGGTCGGGGACGGTCTGATCGCGGTCGGCCTCGACGGCGCGGTGCGCAGGCTGTCCCTGGCCGGCGGGAGGTATCGGGCCGTGAACTGAACTCCGTCATACCCGTACACCATGTGATGTACATGCATATCAGGAACGAGAATGAGAGATTTTGTCTTTTCCTCTGACAGAGGGGTGAGAGTCCCACTACGATCGCTGACGCGTTCTCAGCTCACAGCCCGTGACCGGGGGTTCTGTGGTCCGGGGCGGTGGCGGGGACTGCGGTCCGAGGGGGGAACCGTGAACAGCGACAGGTGGCCGGAGTCCGGACCGGCAGCCGTGAGCGGCGACCCCGCCCCGGCCCGTGGACGCCGCGCGTGACGAGCGTCCGCCGCGACGGACCCGAGCACATCCGGCCACGGCCCCCGGACCTCGGGCACGGCGACGCCACGCAACCCGGCCACTGCCCCGTCTGCTGGTCGGGCGATGCCGGGCGGCGATGTACGGCCTGTGGCTGGGAGCGGACGACGGCGGCCGTCGGGCCGACGGAGCGGGACGCGGAGATCGCCGCCTGCTGGTCCTGGGACATGGCCGCGGCCGTCCTCGCGACCCGGCACCTGACGGCGAGCGGCCGGGCCCACGGTGTGCCGCCCGGTGGCACCGTCGACACCCGCCTGCGCCCCCTGATCCGCCGCGCCCCCGCGACGGTGCCCGGAGGCAGTCCGCGCTCCCCCCGCCCGCTCGGCTCCCTCGACCCCTTCGGCCCGGGTGAGCGGAAGGACGCCGACCCGGGCAGCCCCACCGGCGCTCTGTCCGTGCTCACCGCGCTCGCGGCCGGCGAGTACGACGCGGTCTGTGTCCTCGGGATCTCCGCCTCCGGGCTGGCCCTGCGGGAGCTGGGCCGCTGCCCGCAGGGGACCGGATGGACGCACGACCCCCCGGGCGGTGACGTACGGTGGCCGGACGCCGTGCCCTGGCTGCCCGCGTCGACGACGGAACGCGCCTTCCTGCTGGCCGGCGGCATCGGCGCCGCGCCCCCCTACGGGACCCACGAGGTGCCGCGGGCCACCGATGAGGCGTGGGAGCCCGCCGTCCACCGTGCGCTGGCGACGACGCTGGCCCCCCTGCACGCCGCGCGTGCCCAGGGCCGCGCGGTGCCGCTGATCCTCGTCGGCCAGGCCCACGGCTGGCGCTGGCCGGGCTATGCGGCACAGGCGCTGACGACCAGGGCGCCGGCGGCGGCCCGGATGCTGCTGGACGCCTCCGACACGCGCACCCTGGACGACATCGTGGCGAACGTCTGCCGGCGGGTTCCGCTGCGGCACGGCTACGCCCTGCTCACCCGTCCCGCCCGCGGCGGCCCGCCGGCCCGGCGGACGGCCGCCGAGGCCCGCATCCTCTTCCCGGGCGGTACGACCCTGCCCAGGGAAGGCGAACTGTTCGCCTCCGTCGAGCTGTTGGCGGACACGGACAGGGATGCGGCTACGGGTGCGGACACGGAAGCGGATCCGCGCATCGGTGCGGACACCGGCACCGGTGTCCCCGTCGGCCGGAAGGGGCAGGGCGTCTTCGCCCTGCCGCTGGTGGCGGCCAGGGAAGGAGTCCGGACCGAGGACTGGCCGGTGCTGCGCGCCGCACGCACGAGGGTGCGGCCGGGAGGCCGGACCACCGTCACGGTGGCCCTCGACAGCAACGGGCAACTCCGTTTCACAGAGCCGGAGTTGTTCATCGAGGACCACAACGGGCAGACGCCGTCGCGCTCCGCCGGGGCAGCGGGGCCCGCAGCCGCCGCGGCCGATGTGTTGCTGTTGCTCGAACTCGGCGGCACCGAGGACGAGTTCGAGCACCGCGTCCGCTTCCTGCGGTCGGTGCTCCGGCAACTCGGGAACGCCTTCCCCCCGGACTCCGAGCCCGGCCGCCACGACGCGAGAGGCGCAGCGGGGGCGGGCGGTCCGGAGGGCCGGGGCGAGCCGAAGGGCCTGCGGGTCGGACTCGTCGGGTACGAGGACCACAAGGTCCTTCCCGTGCGCGCGGAACGCGGCGGGGAGTCCGTCCTCAGCCTCTGGGGTCCCGGCTCCGCCGAGGCAGCGGCCGAGGCGGTCCGCCACTTCCCCGTGCGGCCCGTACGCCACGACTACGGTGCGCCGCTCGAGGACGCCCTGCACGAGGCCGCCCACTGGCGGCACTGGCGCGACGGGGCCCGGCACCTACTGCTCGTGCTGGCCCGCAGGCCGCCCCACCCCGCCCGTCAGCAGGCCGACCTCAGCCTGCCCTGCCCCGGCCGGCACGACTACGAGAAAGCCCTGGACCGGCTGCGTACGGTGACCTGCCCCGACCTGACCGTCATCGGCGTACGCGACACGGCGGGCGTGGACACCTCCGCAAGCTGGCGGCCCAGGACCCGTGAGCGGCTCCGGCAGATCTGGCGCGCCCTCGGCCGCGACCACCTGTTCACCCTCGGGACACACACACCCGACGACGTCGCCTCGTGCGTCAACGGTGCCCTGGGCCACCCCGCCGAAGCCCTCGGGTTGCTGACCGACCCGGCCACCGGACCGGCGGTCCGCGGACCCGCCCACCGCCACGGCGCGCGACTCGGTTCGCCGGCGGTACCACTCAGCCAGAAGGACAGTGAGCACGATGACTGAACAAGATCCGGACGAGACCCGGTTCCCACCGTCCCTGTCGTCGGCGGGCCGCTTCCGGGAAGCCGGGTCGGCGCCGATGGAACACCTCTGGCGATCCGAGATCCGTGCCGCACCGGTCGAGCAGGACGAGCGCGCGGAGAAACCCGATCAGCACGGGGAGATCGAGGAGGCCGAGAACGAGCCGGCCCACGCCGCACCCGTCGAGTTCGCCCCCGCCCCGCAGACCAGGGAGGTGTCGACCCGGATCGGCGTCTGGGGCTCCCCGGCCTCGGGCAAGACCACGTTCCTGGGCGCCCTCCGGCTCGCCGCGCTCGACCCGGCCGGGCCGTTCGGCCGCTGGCAGGTGGTGCCGTCCGACGACGTGTCGGAGAGGTTTCTGGTGGAGACGGCGCGGAAGCTGGCGATCGACAAGGTCTTCCCCCCGGCCACCCAGGCCGTGCGCCCGTACGCCTGGCGCTTTCGCGGCGACCTGAGCGGTACCGCCTTCGGCAGGCGCCGCCTGTGGCGCAGGCGGCCCGCGAACCGGCTGGAGTTCGAGCTGAGCGTGCTCGACGTGCCCGGCGGCGCCTACGAGGATCTCAGGAGCGACGGCATCGCCGCCCGGAGCATAGATCACCTGGCCAGGGCACAGGGGCTCGTCTATCTCTTCGACCCGCTGCGCGAGGCGCAGGACAGCGACTCGTTCGCCTACCTCAACGGCACCCTGACCCGGATCACCCGGCTCTGCATGCAGGAGAACCGGCTGGACGGACCCTATCTTCCGCACCATCTCGCCGTGTGCCTCACCAAGTTCGACGATCCGGAGGTCTTCGACCGGGCCCGGCGCGGAGGCTGGACCGACCTCGGCCCGAACGGCGTGCCCGTGGTGTCCGACCCCGCCGGTTTCTTCGACTGGCTCGCCGACGACCTGCACGGCAGCACCATGCGACTGGTGGGGCAGGCCCTGCGCGCCAACTTCCATCCCGCGCGCCTCCACTTCTTCACCACCTCGGCGATCGGGTTCGGCACCATGCCCGGCGGATCCATCGACCTGCGCCGCTTCGGGAACGTCAATGTCGTCGACGGGGGGTACCGCATCGTGGGCCCGCTCCGCCCGTACAACGTCATGGACCCGCTGGTGGCCCTGCTGCTCGGCATGCGGAACGGGGGCCGGCCGTGAACGACGCGTTCACCGTGAAGGCCTGGTGGGCCTGGTACAGCAAACAGGCCGGTTCGCTGGACGAGTACGACGTGCTGCGCTGCACCGGGGGAGCACGGCGCCGCGCCACGTTCTCCGACTACATCACCGACGCCAGTCTCGGCAACCCGCCCTCCGCGGCGGCCACGCGCGACCGGCTGCCCTGGGCCTCCGTGGTGGGCCTGTCCTTCACCGACCAGCAGTGGACGGGCGTCTCCGTGATGGAGTCCTCCCCCCTGCGCGACGGCGCGAACCGGGACATCACGCCGACGCGCTACGTGCTGCTCGAATCCGCCGAACTGGTGCGCCGACGGACGGAGTACGTCACTCTGTGGGATGCCGTGGCCTCCCTGCGTCTGCCGCCGGAGCACGACGAGACCATCCCGTTGGAGGTGCCCGCCCCGGCCGACAACGGCCTGCTGGAGGGCCTGGAGACCATCGCCGACCATGTGCCCGGCACCGCCGGCGACAGCGATCGGCGGCGGGCCGCGGCCGTGCACTGGGCCGCGGCCGTGGCCGCGCTCCTGCTGCAGGGCGGTCCCGTCGTCATCACCGGCGGCGGCTCCCTCGGCGCGCGGGCCCGGCTGGCCGTGTTCGACGCGATCGTCGGCTTCCTGCCGTACGGGGTGCGCAGCGGGCTGGCCGTGGGCAGCTGCGTCGACGGCGGTGACGAGCCGCACACCCACCTGGCCTTCGGACCGGCGCACACGCCGTCCGCCCGCTGCGTCGAACTGGGTGCCCTCCCGCAGGTTCCGGCCGGCGCCCCGGAGGAGTACCGGCGACGGCTCTCCCGCCTGGTCGAGGGCCTGGGATTCGACGCGGTCACCGTCGGTCTGCGCGAGTTCGACGCCTCCGTCGCACCGACCGACCCGGGGGCCGTCCTGGGCGTCCTCGACCGGCTCGACCCCTTCCGCGCCGCGGTGCACGCCGTGGAGGCCGGGGAGCAGTCCGTGCAGCTGGTGACCAGAGGACTGAACAGCCTGACGGACGGCGAGGAAACGGACTCCGAGGGCTTCCTACGGCTCGTCAGGTGCGGGATCGACTACGCCGTCGAACCCGGGGGCCGGGAGGTGCACGACGCGCTGAGCCGTCACTGGGTGCACGAGAAGACAGGACCGCGGGTCTCCGCGCTGATGGCGGAGGCCCTGCTGAACGTGGTGCTGAGCGGTGTTTCCGCCGCCGCGGACAGCACCTCGTGCCGCGCCAGGCTGGACGAGCTCTGGCGGCTGGTCGAACTGCGCCGCAAGGAGGCCGAGGTGCTGTGGCTGCTGCCCGGCAGCGGGGAACCGGCCGACGCCCAGCGCCTGCGGTACGCGGCCGACTGCCTGTGCCTGCTGGGCCCGGGCAGGGCGGCCGACGGCCGGGCCGACGCCGTGCGCGTGCTCCGGGACACGCGCCGGCTCACCCTCGCGGTGCTCCTGCGGGAATCGACCGACCCCATGCGGCTCGCGGGCTGGCTGGCCCTGCTCGAGCCCATCGCGCACGAGGCCCCCGCCTGGCTGCGGGCCTGGGCGGTGCTGGCGGTGGGCGAACGGAAGGAGGCGGCCCTCGTCGAACCGCGTCCCACTGCCGAGGACGCCCTCCACGTGCTCACCGCCACCGTCCGTTCGGGACAGCCCGACTGGACGGCCGAGGCCGTCCGGTGGCTGTGGCCGCAACTGTGTTCCGTCGCCGCCGGACGAGGGGAGAGCGGACCAACGGGCGACGACGGAGCCACCTCCAGGCTTTCCTTCCGGGGCCGGGGCGGATCTCGGAAACCCCCGGTCCAGACCCCGGCGCGCCCGGGCGACCCCGCGGGCCCGGGCCGGCCGGACGCGCGTGGCACCTTGCGGACCCTGCTCGCCACGGACATGGAGGTGTGGCAGCACTGCCGGGCGCGGGCCGACGTCCTGAACTGCCTGCTGGGTGCCCCGGCCGCCGGGCCGCCGTGGCGGGAGTCGGCGTGCCACGCCTACGCACAGAGCCTGCACGGCATCCTCCGGGGCGAGGAACTGGCGCCCTTCCTGGCACTGCTCGTGAGGGAGCTCGCCACGCCGGTACTCGGCGAACCCTGGGGCAAGGAGGGCGAGTCCACCGTGCTGACGGCCCTGCTGCGGGTGCCGGACGAGGCGGCCGCGGAGAAACTGCGCCGCCGCGTCGACGCCCGGAACGAGGCATGGCGGCGACGGCAGGCCGCCCTGGAGACGGACCGGGCCGTCCAGGCCCGGCGCCTCGCCGATCAGGAAGCCGCCCACAACGCCCGACTGCGGGCCGCCCGCCAGGCACAGGAGAACCAGGCCGTGCACCGGGCCGCCCGGGAACAGCACACCGGGACCGGGGCCGGCTCCGAGGCCGCCACCGGGACCGGCGCCGGTGGGGCGGCGGCCGCACCCCGCGAAGGCCGCGGGCGCCCGCCCGTCATCGGCACCGGCAACCGGACCGGCGACGCACCCGACCCACTGGACGTCCTCGCCGGGGCCGTCCGGCAACTCCGCTCCCCCCGGGACGTCGCGGTGGCGTGGGCGCCCCTCACCCTCGACCTGGCCTCCGGCGCGGGCCGCCGGGCACTCGAACTGACCGGCCGCTGGTGGGAGAGGGCCCCGGAGAAGGAACGTGACGCGCTCTTCGGCCACCTGGAACGCACGCTGCTCACCGATCACCAGTGCAGCGTCGACCTCACCGCGGACATCCTGCACGAGATCAGAAGCCTGATCATGGCCGGCCACGCCTCCGGCCACAGCGGCGGCGGATGGCTGGCCGGGCCGGTGTTCCGGGAGGCGAAGCGGGAGCTCAGGGACTGCCGCCACCGGGTGCGTGAGCTGCGGCGGATACGGCTGATGTCCGTCTTCAACCTGGCACCGAGAACGCCGCGCAAGCACAAGAAGTGGAACAGAGGGAGCAGCGACCGATGAACGACACCCTCACCCGGCCCGCCCGGCGCGCACTCGCCGCGGCACTGGCCACCTCCTTCCTCGCCCTGGGGCCCGCGCTGGGCCCGTCCGCCCCCGCGCGGGCCGCGGACGCCGGTGATCTGGAGCAGTTCCTGGACACGGTGGTGGGCACCCGCGGGGCCAGCTACGCGATCGCCGTCGACACCTCGCAGTCCATGGCGAACGGCGGCTCGTACGCGAAGGTCCGAGCGGTGCTCCCCACCTTCCTGAAGTCCCTGCACCCCGAGGACCTGGTCTGCCTGATCCCCTTCAGCGACGGTGCGCGCACCTGCGAGATGGTCTCCCGCGACGAGGCGCTCGCGGAACTCGACGAGGCGCTGCCCGCCACCCCCGACGGTTCCGCGTCGAACTTCGGGCGCGCCTTCGAACAGGCGCTGGACGGCCTGCAAAGAGCCGGCACCGACGTCGGCGGGGTACTGCTGCTGTCCGACGCGCAACTGCACGCACCCGACGACACCAGGTACCGGGACTTCTCCGCGAGCGGCTGGTCCGCCCTGCGCAAGCAGGCCTCGGGACTGCCCGCCGACCGCACCCTGACCGGCTACGGAATCGCCCTGGCCCCCGGCGCCGAGGTCGAGGACGTCCTGGCCAAGGTGTTCCCCGGCTACCGGATGCTGGACGAGTCGGGGTCCCGGACCCGGGCCGCGATGACGGCGGCTCAGGACGACACCCGCCTGCGGCAAGCCGCCCTCGCCGTGGCCGGGGACCAGGGCAAGGGAGTGTCCGTCTCGTGGCCGGACAGGCCGGAGAACGGGCCGGTGCCGGCCGGATCCGACCTCCGGGTACGGCTGACCGCCACCACCGACGCGCTGCCCGTGCACATCGGCGACCTGCGGATCGAAGGGCTCCCCGAGGGCGTCGAGCCGGTCGGTGAGCTGCCCCGCTCGGTCGACCTCAAGCCCGGGGAGTCCCGCGACATCGACCTCGCACTGAGCTCCGTCACCGCTCATCGCAAGGGGTGGGGGAGCGGCCCCCGGGCCGAGACCTGGCACCTGTCCGTCGACGGCCGGGTGAGCACGCCGGTGGCGCGGGCCGCCGAGCGGTTCGTCGACCGGCCGGCCCGGCTGGCCGCGTCCCCCACCGGGGGATCCCTGGCGGTGCGGAGGACGGCACAGGTCTCCGTCGACCCGGTGCGCTGGGCCGCCCTGCTGGGGGCCCTCCTGCTGGCCCTCGCCCTGGTGACCGTCCTGCTGTTGCGCCGGTACCGCCCGGTGCGGGGCCTGGTGTCCGCCGAAGGGGTCGACGCCCGGCACCAGGTGAAGATCCCCTTGCAGGGGCGCCGTGAGGTCACCGCGGACCTCTCACCGCTGCTGGAGAGCAACGGATCGGTGAGGATCAGGAGTGTCCCCGGACCGCTGCGCGAGCAACCGCCCATTCTCCTGCGCTGCCGTACCGCCGACCGGCCGGAACGCGAGATCGTCTGTTCCCCCGGCGGGACGGTGCTGTTGTGCGGCATCGAGTTCCACTACGTGCCCCCGCCCACGCAGCGCGGTTGAACGGAGCGCTTTCCCGGCGGCAGCCCTGGGCGAACTCCGCCGCCGGGCGGCCCACGCCGCTTCGCCGGGTGGTGTGGCACCACGGCTCATCCGGGTGATCCGCACACGGCTCAGCCCCGAGGCCGTCGGCTCCGCGACATGCGCGGCATCGGCGGCCTCGGGGCTGTTCGGTTCGCCCGCTCAGGAGCCGCCGTCGCGCTCCCAGTGGTAGAAGCACTGCGCCATGGCGTCCTTGGGACTGCGCCACGTCGCGGGGTCGTACGGGCTGACGTACGCCTCCAGCTGCTCACTGATGCCGCGGAACTCGGGATGCCCGGCCACCTTCGCGATGGCGGGTGCCGGGTCCTGCTCGGACTCGATGAGGTGCAGATACAGGTCGTCACCGAACTGGAAGAGCCTGCGGCGGTTCACTCCGATCAGGTGGGGGAGTTCGCCCCGGTCGGAGGCGGCGAACACGTCGGCGATCCGCGGCGCCGAACCGGGCGCCATACGGGCGACGATGAGTGCGTGGTGCATCGACGGTCCTTTCCGGGTGGGTCGACGGTCAGCCGGACGTGACGGACGCGCCCCTGTGGTCGCGGGCGGCCTGCTCGATCCGGTCCCGGATGAGCGCCATCTGCGTACGCGAGTTGCGGTTGATGTTGTCCGTCATCCAGTCGTCGTCGACCGGGGCGTCGGGCTTCATCGCGAAGTCCTGGGTCCAGCGCATCCGGACGCCGTCCGGGAGCTCCTCGTACTCCCACAGGATGTCCATGTGGGCGAAGGGCCCCGTTTCGACGCGACGGGCGCGCACACTCCGCGTGGCGCGGTCGGGGGTGCGCTCGGAGACCCAGCTCCACACCTTCCCGTTGTCGTCCGGGTGCATGGTCAGCCGGAACGTCGTGGTGTCCCCCTCGCGGGAGAGCACTTCGACGGAGGCGTACTCGCTGAACAGCTGCGGCCAGTTCTCGAGGTCGTTGGTCATCTCCCAGACGAGGTCGAAGGGAGCGTCGATGGTGATGCTGTTCTCGGTGTGTCCTGTCACTTCAGGCTCCAGCCTTGAGGGTGCTGTTGACGAGGTCGAGGAATTCCCGGGGCGTCCTGCAGCGCTCCGAGTCGGGGGGGAGCGACCCGCTGTACCGGTTCTCCAGCTCGCCGACGATGCCGAGCAGGCCGAGCGAGTCGAGGCCGAAGGAGTCGAAGGGGGACTCCGCCGCCTGCCTGAGTTCCGCGGGGTCCACGGTGATGCCTGCCGCCTTCTTCATCAGGGCGGCCAGTTCGTCGAAGGTCACTTCGGTGGTGATCATGGGTTGTCTGCTCCTTTCCCGCCCGGCACTACCGGACGGATTCGCCACCGCGACGCACGACCAGCGCCGCGTTGGAGCCCATCAGTCCCCTGCTGAGAACGAGGGCCGTGCGCAGCTCGGCGGGCCGAGCACGCGACATCACCAGGTCGAGGTCGTGGCAGATGTCGAACACGTTGGGTGTGGGAGGCACCTGACCGTGTTCCATGGCGAGCACCGCGGCCACCGTGTCCAGCACGGGCGCAGCGCAGTGGGCCCGGCCGAAACCGGTCTTGGGCGCCGTGACGGGCACCCGTGTGCCGTGCGTGCCGAGTGCGTCGGCGATCGCCAGCGCCTCGGCGCGGTCCGCCTCCGGGACCCCCATGGCGTCGGCGAACACCACGTCGATCTCCTCCGGGGCCGCGCCCGCCTCGTCCAGGGCGCCACGGATCGCACGGGCCAGCCCCTCCCGGGACTCCTCCCAGCGGGACGCACCGGTGAAGGTGGCGGCATGGCCGGCCACGGTGGCCCGTACCGGCGCCCCGCGTTCGCGGGCGCGTTCCTCGTCCTCGACGACGAGCAGGGCGCCACCCTCGGCGGGCACGAACCCGCAGGCGTCCGAGGTGAACGGACGGTAGGCCAGGTCCGGGTCCTCGGCGGTGCTGAGCTCGGGGTAGCCGAGCTGGCAGACCATCGAGTAGGGGGCGAGGGGTGCCTCCGCGGCGCCGACGATCATCGTGTCGGTGCCGCGCCGGACCGCCCCGGCGGCGTGCGCGAGGGAGTCGAGCCCGCCGGCCTCGTCGCTCGCCACCACCCCGCACGGGCCCTTGAAGCCGCCGCGGATGGAGATCTGGCCGGTGCTCGCGGCGTAGAACCAGGCGATGGACTGGTACGGACCGACGAACCGCGGGCCCTGCCCCCAGAGTTTCTGCAGTTCTCGCTGTCCGAACTCGCCGCCGCCGGAACCGGCCGCGGTGACCACGCCGATGGAGAACGGCTCCGCGGGATCTCCGCTGCCGAGCCCGGCGTCGTCGAGGGCGAGGGCGGCCGCCGCCATCGCGAAGTGGCTGAACCGGTCGGTCTGGACCAGGAAGCGGTCCTCGATGAGGGCCGCCGCGTCGAAGGCCCTGACCTCGCCCGCCACCCGCAGCGGCAGATGTCCGCAACCCTCGCGGGTGATCCGGTCCAGCACGCCGACGCCTTCGCTGACGGACTTCCAGTAGGCGTCGGTCCGCAGTCCGTTGGGCGCGATCACACCGATGCCGGTGACGGCCGCACGGCGGGGGCGCGGAGTGCGCTGAGTACGCTGAGTGCTCATCGGGTCCTCCCACCCGGCCCGGTCAGCAGCACCGCGGACTGGAAACCGCCGAATCCGCTGCCGACGGAGAGCACGTTCCTCAGCCTCCGCGGACGGGCGGTGCGCGGCACGTAGTCCAGGTCGCACTCGGGGTCGGGGGTCTCGTAGTTCGCCGTCGGCGGTACGACCTGGTGCTTGAGGGCGAGCACACAGGCGACCACCTCGATCGCGCCGATCGCGCCGAGCGAGTGCCCCACCATCGACTTGATGGAGCTCATGGGCGTCTCGTGGGCGTGGGCGCCGAGGGACCGCTTCACCGCGGCCGTCTCGTGCCGGTCGTTCTGCCGGGTGCCGGAGCCGTGCGCGTTGACGTAGTCGATCAGTGTGGGGTCGAGACGGGCCTGGTCGAGCGTGCTGTCGATGGCCCGCGCCATCTCCAGGCCCTCGGTGGTCAGACCGGTCATGTGGTAGGCGTTGCCGTACGTGGCGTACCCGCTGATCTCGCAGTGGATCTCCGCGCCGCGGGCCCGGGCGTGCTCGTACTCCTCGAGGACGAGCACCGCCGCGCCCTCGCCCATCACGAAGCCGTCGCGGCGGGCGTCGAACGGCCGGGAGGCGTGCTCCGGGTCGTCGTTGTTCGGCGAGGTCGCCTTGATGGCGTCGAAGCAGGCCATCGTGATCGGCGAGATCGGGGAGTCCGACGCCCCGGCGATGCAGACGTCGGCCCGGCCCTCGGCGATGGTGTGGAAGCCGTAACCGACCGCGTCGAGGCCGGAGGTGCAACCGGTGGAGACGGTCTGCACGGGGCCCCGCGCGCCGAACCGCTCGGCGACGACCGAGGCGAGGGTGCTCGGCTGGAACGCCATGTGCAGTTTCGGGTCGGCCTGCCGGTGGTCCACGTCCCAGCGCTTGCCGTGTTCGCTGACCTGCACGTAGTCGTGCTCCAGCCGGGTGGTGCCGCCCACCGCGCTGCCCAGCGACACCGCGGTGCGCCAGGGGTCGTCGGTGGCGACGTCGAGCCCGGAGTCGCGGACCGCCTCGGTGGCGGCCACCGCGGCGAACTGGATGTACCGGTCGGCGTGCTGGCACAGCTCCGGGTCGAGACCGTGGGCGAACGGGTCGAAGTCGCACTCGGCGGCTATGCGGGAGCGAAGACCGCTCGGATCGAACAGGGTGATGCCGCGGGTCGCGGTGCGGCCGGCTGCGAGCAGATCCCAGAACGCCGTTGCTCCGGTGCCGCCGGGAGCGACCACACCGATACCGGTGACGGCCACTCGCCGGGTCATTTTATGGCCCCACTGCGATCGGCCGGCCGGTCCTGACCCGGCCCGGACGCAACCGGCCCGCCCACGGTCAGCTGGGGACCGGCCGCGGAGCCGGCGTTCTCCTCGGTGTCGACGTGACCGAGACTCGGGTGCGGGGCGAGCGGACCCAGGTGGAACACCATGCGGGCCTCGGCGTCGGAGACGTTGCGGAAGCGGTGCCGCATGTCGATCGGGATCATCAGCCCCTGCTCGGCCCGGAGCGCGAACGGCTCCCCGTCCAGGTCGACTTCGAGGGCGCCGCTGACGACGTAGACGAACTCCTCGGAGTACGGGTGGTAGTGCTCGCCGATGCGCTCCCCGGGCTGGATGATGGCCAGCCCCATGAAACCGCTGGTGGAACCCACCGTGGCCGGGGTGAGCAGGGTTCTGAGGTCGCCCCCGCGCCGTCGGTTGGGCTCCGTCTCGCTCAGGTCCACGATGCGTGGATGCTGTTTGGACATGGTTGGTACCTCCGGGTGTGGCGGGGACGTCCGGGCGCGCGGGCTGCGGACGTCCCCACGGTTTGCCGTCAGGAATCCGCCGCGCTGCGGTCGGTGACGGGCAGCATGTCGGCGTGCGACAGCAGCCGGTTGATGTTGCGTTCCGAGTCCAGCGGGCCCTCGACGCCGACTGCGGCGCCGTCCAGGAGCCGCTCCAGCTCCGCCGCCTTCCCCGCTCCCTTGATGCCGAGCGCCGCGAGGGGGTCGAGGTCGAGGTCGCCGGTGACGTCGATCAGACGGACCACGACGTTGTCGCGATGGAAGAGGGTGCTCGAGTACACCGGGCCGTCCGGTTCGTCGGCCGCGGCCTCGTCCTGGTGGGAGAGGAACCGGGCCAGTTCCTCCCCGCGGCCCGCGACGGCCGGGTAGTACAGCGCATGCCGCCGCAGACCCGCGGGCCGGGGCCCCTCCCTGTCGACGTGGTGCACGGCGGGGAGCGCGGCCCTGGTGAAGAACACCCGCATGGAGCCGGGATCGCTGAGATCCCGGGCATGCTCCAGATAGGGGTTGATGGCTTCTTCGGTCGCTCGGGACTCGGGCTGGTCGGCCACGTGGCGCAGCGCCGTGGCCAGGTCGCCCTCCACCTCCATGGCCCGCACCACGCGGTTGCCGTGCATGAACACGGAGGTGCGGCGCAACCGCGTGTTGTTCTCCAGCGCGGCCTTGGGGAACGCGTATCCGGCCAGGTGCTCCGCGACCTTGGACTCGGTGCCCGGCTTGACGGTGAAGGTGAGGGCGTGCCGGGCCACGCTCTCACCGACGCGGGCCTGTGCCTGGAGGTCCTCGGCGGCCTGCCCGGTGAGCGGTCGGCCGTTCCGCATCTCGCGCAGGACGCTGTAGCGCATCGACCGGGTGTCGCGGACGCAACTGTGCAGCGGGCGGACGGTCTCGATGTGCTCCTCGCTGTTCACCCAGGCGAGGAAGGGCGGGGCGCTCTCCCACTCGCTGGTGATGAGCCACTGCGAGGGGTTCTCGATCGACTGGCAGAGCTGGTCACTGATGTGACCGGGGACGGACGCGATCATGCTGCTCATGTGCTCGTACGCGTCGAGGAACTGCTCCTGGGCCCCGTCGTACAGGTCGAGCATCAGGGTCACCCGCAGCCTGGAGCCGTCGAACGCCGACTGCGGTATGCGTCCCGCCATACGGCCCGTCGTGCGGTCCGTCGTGCGTCCCGTGGTGGTCATCCGGCGCACCTCTCCTCTTCTTCACGGAAGGTTCTTCACTGGAGGTCGGGAACGGCCGCGGCATCCGAAGGTCCGGGGTCGCCCTGCATCGATCGTCGACGCGTCCCGTGATGTGCGCGAGCGCCACGGGGCAGGTGGGTGAACCCCGCGTCAACCGGGTGCCGGCAGGACGCGGAACGGCCTGTACCGGGCATGGATCCAACATCCTTTTCCATGCCCGTCGCGGGCGACGCTGGAGGCAGTTCAATGAACCGTTCGGAAACGGCCGACGAGATCGGCCAGCGCACGCCCGTCCTGATCGTCGGCGGTTCCCTGGTGGGCCTGTCCATGTCCGTGTTCCTGGGACGTCTGGGGGTGCCGCACACGCTCGTCGAACGTCACCCGGGCACGTCGATCCACCCACGCGGGCGCGGGAACAACGTGCGCACCATGGAGCTGTACCGGGTGGCCGGAGTCGAGCAGCAGATCAGGGAGGTCGCGTCGGTCCTCGCGGACAACCACGGGATCATGCAGACGCCCAGCCTGGTGGACGGCGACGGCGAGTGGCTCTTCAAGGAGATCGACCCCGGCGGCGGACTGGCCCGGTTCAGCCCCGGCGGGTGGTGCCAGTGCAGCCAGAACGACCTCGAACCGGTGCTCCTCGCGCACGCCCGCGAACTCGGCGGCGATCTGCGCTTCGCGACCGAGATGATGTCGTTCGACCAGGACGGCGACGGTGTGACGGCACGGGTCAAGAGCCGGGAGACCGGCGAGCACACCACCATCCGGGCGGACTACCTGGTCGCCGCGGACGGCCCGCGCAGCCCTGTCCGGGAGCGGCTCGGCATCGGGCAGAACGGACCGGGCGACCTGTTCCACAACGTGAGCGTCACCTTCTCCTCCCGCGGCCTCGCGAGCATCGTCGGCGACCGGCGGTTCATCCTCTGCTACCTCACCAACCCGGAGGCCGACGGGGCGCTGCTCCCGGTCGACAACGCCGAGAACTGGGTGTTCCACGCCCCCTGGCACCCCGAACACGGCGAAACCTTCGAGGAGTTCACCGACGAGCGGTGCGTCGCCCACATCCGGCGGGCGATCGGAGCCCCCGACCTCGACGTCAAGATCACCGGCCGGGCCGCGTGGCACGCCGCCGAACGGGTCGCCGAACGCTACGCCGACGGCCGGGTGTTCCTCGCCGGTGACTCGGCCCACGAGATGTCGCCCACCGGGGCGTTCGGTTCCAACACCGGCATCCAGGACGCGCACAACCTGGCCTGGAAACTGGCCGCCGTCCTCGGCGGCTGGGCGGGACCCGGACTGCTGGACTCCTACGACGCCGAGCGTCGTCCGGTCGCGGAGGCGACCAGCGCCCGCGCCTCGAACCGCTCGGTCGAGCACAGTCACCCCGGCTACACGCCCGCGGCGGGCGCCGGCAGCAAAGGCCCGAAGGGCGGAATCCTCAACGTGGCGCTGGGCTACCGCTATCCGCGGGGCGCGGTCCTCGGCGGTGACCCGGCGGCGCCGGTCGTCCCCGACGGCCTGCAGCTGGCGGGGGAGCCCGGCAGCCGAGCCCCCCACCTGTGGCTGGACCGCGCCGGCGCCCGCGTCTCCACCCTCGACCTCTACGAGCGGTCACTGGTGCTGCTCAGCTCCGAGGACGGCGCCTGGCACACCGCCGCGGAGCAGGTGGCGAAGCGCCTGCCGGTTCCGCTCGACTCGTACCGGATCGGCAGCGGTCCGACCGCGGACCTGACACCGGACGCCGATGTGAACTGGGCACAGGCCCACGGCGTCACCGAGGAGGGCGCGGTTCTGGTCCGCCCCGACGGGTTCGTGGCGTGGCGCTCCGGAGGGGCCGTTCCGGACGCCGCGACGGCGCTGCACGACGCCGTCGCGGACATCCTGGCCCGGCCACGGGACTGACGAGGGGTGTGGAGCGGGGGCGTCAGGCTCCTCCGACGCCGCCCTGCCGCCCCCGCTCCGCCTTGGCCTGGTGCTGTTCGAACCGCTGGACCGCCGGACCGTCGTCGTTCCACGGCCACGGGGTCACCGTGCCCTGAAGCGCCTGGAACACCGGGTGCGCGTCGGCGGCCCGGCCGGCCGCGCACAGCGCGTACGCCAACACGTTCAGATCCGCCTGGGCCGCCGCGTGCTGGAAGAATCCCGGCTTCGCCCAGAGGGAGGCGGCCTGCTCCAGTGAGGCCGCGATCTGTCCGCCCTCCCACAGCTGACCTGCCGTCATGGCCCGGACACCGCCCTGCGCCACCAGTCCCTGGTACTGCCGCACGGCCGCGGTCACCTCGATCGCGACGCACGGCGCGTTGGCCGGTATACGGGCGCGCACCACATCGATGAAGTCGAGGACGGCCGCACTCGAACCGCCTTCCTCCGGCGACAGATGGGCGAGCATCTGCAGATACGCCTCGCGGTGCCAGCGGTCGCGTCCGGTGGCCTCCCGCCAGATGGCGTTGACCTCGCTCTGCGCGTACCGCTCGATCCGGGCCATGCCGAGCAGGGTCACCCAGGGCAACGGATCCGCCGGATTCAGCTCCGCGGCCCGATGGCACTGGGTCACCAACTGCCCCGCGTCCTCCAGGTGCCTGTCCCGCAGGCCGCGGACCAGGCCGACCCTGGAGTGGAACACCAGCGCGTCGGGGTTCTCCGGTTCCTTGGCCAGCCAGGCGGACGCCAGCTTTGACCCCGATTCGACCGTCGAGTCGGCCAGTACGGAGACACGGTGGCCGCGTCGGTCCCAGTCGTCCCCGGTCTCCTCGAGAAGCGTGGCGACGAGTGTCACCTCCGCCTGCTTGACGCTCCCACCGCGCTTGTTCAACTGCTTGAGGACGCGCGTGAGGTCGGCGTCGTCGAGGGCGGGGACGATTCGGGGACGTTTACTGGTACGACTGCTGAAGAGGGACATGCCCGCAGACTAGGAACTTTATTGGGCGGGGCAACCGGTACGAGGCGATCGTTACCGATCCGGCCCTCTGGGGCACACCGTGGTCCATCAGACGGGCACATGGGGTCCGAGCAGGGCGAACACCGGCGGGGCGGGGCCGGACCGCTCGCCGGCCCCGCCCCGCCCTGTCTGTTCGTCCGTCGGTCAGGGAGCCGGGGCCGGGAAGGTGGGGTACTCCACGCCGGAGACGTACTGGACGACCCGGACGACCTGGCAGGAGTAGCCGAACTCGTTGTCGTACCAGAGGTAGAGGATCGCGTTGTCGCCCTCGACCTTGAGGGCGCCGGCGTCGACGATCGACGCGTGCCGCGAGCCGATGAAGTCGCTGGAGACCGCGTCGGGGGCGCTGATGAAGTCGATCTGACGCTTCAGCGGCGAGGTGAGCGACACGTCGCGGAGGTGGTCGAGGACCTCGGCACGGTTGGTCGCGCGGCCCAGCTGGAGGTTGAGGATCGCGATGGACACGTCCGGTACGGGGACCCGGATCGAGCTGCCGGTGATCGTCGCCTCGAGGTCGGGCAGCGCCTTGGCGACGGCGGAGGCGGCACCGGTCTCGGTGATCACCATGTTCATCGGAGCGGAGCGGCCCCGGCGCTCGGACTTGTGGTAGTTGTCCAGCAGGTTCTGGTCGTTGGTGAACGAGTGGACGGTCTCCACGTGGCCGCGCAGCACGCCGTACTCGTCCGCCATCGCCTTCAGCGGCGGGACGATCGCGTTGGTGGTGCAGGACGCGCAGGACAGGATCTGCTCGTCCGGCTTGAGGGTGTCGTGGTTGACGCCGTGCACGATGTTGGGCACGTCGCCCTTGCCGGGGGCGGTCAGCACGACCTTGTCGATACCGGGGCGCAGGTGCTGCGAGAGACCCTCGCGGTCGCGCCACTTGCCGGTGTTGTCGATGAGGATGGCGTTCTTGATGCCGTACGCCGTGTAGTCCACCTGCGCCGGGTCGTCGGCGTAGATCATCTTGATCGTGTTGCCGTTGGCGACGATCGTTCCGGCCGCCTCGTCGACGGTGATCGTGCCCTGGAACTGGCCGTGCACCGAGTCGCGGCGCAGCAGCGAGGCCCGCTTGACGATGTCCTGCTCACCGCCTCGGCGGACCACGACGGCACGGAGCCTGAGGCCGTTGCCCGAGCCCGACTTCTCGATGAGCAGGCGGGCGAGGAGACGGCCGATGCGGCCGAAACCGTAGAGGACGACGTCGCGCGGCTCACGGCGGTCGATCTTGTTGGCGCCGGTGGCGCCTGCCACGGCCTCGGCGGTGAACTCCGCCACCGACAGTCCCCGCTCGTCGGTCCGGTAGGTCGCGGCGAGCAGGCCGAGGTCGATCTGGGACGGCCCGAGGTCGAGGGTGGTGAGGGCCTGGAGGAACGGCAGCGTCTCGGTGACGGAGAGTTCCTGGCCGGCGATCTGGCGGGCGAAGCGGTGGGTCTTGAGGATGGAGACCACCGACTTGTTCACCAAGGAGCGGCTGTGCAGCAGGACGGTGACGTCCCGCTCGCGGTGCAGCTTCCCGATGATCGGGATCATCGACTCCGCGATTTCCTCGCGGTGCTTCCAGTTGGTGAACGAGTCTTCGTTGACAGTCACAGGATTATCTTTCGAGCTAGGCGGCGCTCATATGATAACCATGCGGGTCAAGGGGCTCTCAGGGGGTGTCCTTCCGGCCTCTCGGGGTGTCCTTCCGGCAGGGTTGCGTCCCGCGCGATCGGGTACGCGTGCAGGACCGTGCCCGGAGCGGATCTTGTCCCGATCACCGATCCGGTCCGGTCCGTACGACCACCGCTACGAGGGAAACAGCCATGGAGACACCCGCGCACGAGAACAACGGACCCACGCCCGCCCAGCGGGCCCTGGACGCTCTCTCGGAGAACACCGAGGACACGGCGGCTCTGGACGCCCTCGCCAACAGTGACGTACTGATCCCCGTGCCCGACGACACGGGCGACGAGACGGCCGCCGACCCCGGCGCCGTCGCGCTGCCGGTGATGGAACAGCCGGACGGCATCCAGGTGGTGCCCGTGTTCACCTCGGAACTGGAGATGTCGGGCCTGCTCCCGTTCGTCTCCCGCTACCGTCTGGTACCGCTCGGCGCCCTGGCCGCGCAGTGGCCGGCCGACGAGCTGTCCCTCACCATCGACGGCAGCTCCGAGCACCGCCTCACGTTGACGTCCGAGGGAGTCCGCACCCTGCTGGCCCGCCCCTAGACGAGTCTTTCCGCGCACGTTCAGTGGCCGCAGGCGGTCAGTGAGCGGCTGACCGCCTGCCCGGTCCGGAAGTCGGGCCGGACCACGGCGGCGGCGCCAGGACCGGATACCCCAGGTTCAAGGGTGTCGGGCACTTCGACACCGTCACCTTCCCGAAAGACGGCGACGGCTGCCGCTGGGACTCCAGCCCGCACGATGCGCAGACCCGCGTCCGCCTCCAGGGTGTCGGCCACGTCCGCGTGCACCAGCACCGCCCGGTGCGCGGCCGGGTCAAGACGGCCGGCAGCAAGCGGGAAGGAGGGCGCAGGTACCTCGTCCGCGATCGCGACGTGATCGCCCATGAGCGGTCCAACGCAACGGGCATGACCCGCGCCCCGCAGCACCTCCCGCGCCTGCCCCTCCTGCGGGCACACCGCGCAGGAGAGCCGCGCCACCCGGGCGAAGTTCGCATGCACGGCGAAGCCCGCGCGTTCACGCGTGGGTGGAGTCACACCCCTGCCGGTATCAGCCATGGCTCCCGGCCCGAGGAGGCTTGTCTCTTCGATCAGGAGACAAACGACACTGAATTGCTTAAGTCGGATCAAAGTAGGATGGGGCGGTCGCGTCCGTACGCGCGTAGTCGCTTTCCCCGACCGAAGCACGGAACCCTCCTTCATGAGCAGGACCGCCGAGACAGAAGGCGCACTGGAAACCCGCGGCATCGAGCAGGTGCCCGATCGTGAGCGCACCGCCAGAACCCGCGAGCTGTTCCCCACCTGGGTCGGCGCCAACATCAGCGTGCTGCTGCTCACCATGGGCGCGAGCCTCGTCGTGGCGTATCACCTCAATCTCTGGCAGGCGCTCGTCGTCGCCCTCGTCGCCCCTGCCGTGTCGTACGGCCTGGTCGGGCTCATCGGCATCGCGGGAAAGCGCGGCGGGGCGCCCGGCATGGCGCTGTCCCGGGCGGTCTTCGGGCAGCGCGGCAACCTGCTGCCCGGCTCACTGATCTGGGTGGCCCGCTGGGGCTGGGAGACGATCAACGCGGTGGTCGGCGCCTACGCGATGCTCACCATCCTGCACATCCTGTTCGGCCTGAAGGCGAACAGCGCGCTGGACATGGTGATGCTGCTGGTGTTCGTCGTCGCGACCTTCGCGATCTCCGGGCTCGGCATCAACGCCGTGCAACGGTGCAACAAGTACGCGACCTACCTCTTCGGCCTGTTCTCGGTCCTGGTCCTCGCCCACCTGATCGTGGACACCGACTGGCCGAGGGTGTTCGCCCACTCCGCCGGATCGACGGCCGCGGTGATCACCGGTATCGGCATGATCGCGGCGGGTGGTGTCAGCTGGATCCCGTCGGCGCCGGACTTCACACGTTATCTGCCGCGTACGGCCTCCGCCAGGGCGATCGTGGGCACCTCGATCGGCGGCGCCGGCATCGTCGTCCTGCCGATGGTGCTCATGGGCGTGGTGATGGCGGCCTCCGTGCCGGACCTCGCCTCGGCCGCCGACCCGGTCTCCTTCCTCGGAGAGATCCTGCCGACCTGGATCGCGGTGCCGTATCTGCTGATGGCTCTGATCGGCATGCTGCTGATCAACGCGATGTCGATGTACTCGGCCGGCTTCACCGCGCAGACGCTCGGCTTCCGGGTGCCGCGCCACTGGGCGGTGTCGGTCAACGCCGTGATCTCGCTGGTCTTCGGCAGTGTGCTGATGCTGGTGGCGTCCGGCTTCATGGGTTCGTTCATCGCTTTCCTGTCGCTGCTCGCGGTCGCCTTCTCCGCCTGGGTCGGCGTCTTCGGCGCGGACATGCTGCGGCGTACGGAGTACGACGGGCGGGCCATGGCCGACACCACCCGCGCCAGCGCTTACTGGTACCGGGGCGGCTTCTCCCCTGCCGCGGTCACCGCTTGGGCGACCGGCCTCGCCGCGGGGCTGATGTTCACCACGTCCGCCTGGTTCACCGGCCCGCTGGCCCGGAACAACGTCATCGGCGAGTACGGCCTCGGCTGGATCGCGACGATTCTGATCTCCGGCCTGCTGTACCTGGCGCTGCCCAAGCCGCCGGTGCCGCCTCGAGCGGCGGCCGCAGCGGAGCCCGTCGAGCAGCCCGAGCCCCTGGGCGTCTGACGCGTCCCGACCGCTTCCCTCCACCGCGGGTGGAACTCCCTCAGCGAAAACGCCTGGCCCGCCCGGCCTCGGTACTGATCCTCTGTTCCCACCAGTCCGCCGGGTTCGAGTCCTGGCGTACGACAGTGGGGGATCGGTGCTGGTGCGCTCGCCGGGTGCCCGCTTCCTCCGCGTGCCGGCCGACAGAGATCCGGAGGGCGAGAGGCGGACCAGGTGCCGGCCTTCCTGCGCGAGATCGCCCTGCTGCGCCCATCTCGATCTGATCGCCTCCGGCGCCGAGCAGCCGCGGACGGCCGAGGAGCACCGGGAACAGATCCGGCTCCGGCTGCGGATCACCGAGGAAGCCGCTCTGCGAGTCCTGGGGATCGGCGGCGGGGACCCGGGCCCTTCCCTCGGCACCGCGCCGGGAGCTACCCCATCTCCTCCAGCGCCTTGCCCTTCGTCTCCTTGACGAACTTCAGGACGAACGGGATGGAGAGCGCCGCGAAGAACGTGTAGATCACGTAGGTGCCGGAGAGGTTCCAGTCGGCCAGCGACGGGAAGCTCGCGGTGATCATCCAGTTGGCGATCCACTGGGCGGAGGCGGCCACGCCCAGCGCGGCGGCGCGGATCTTGTTCGGGAACATCTCGCCGAGCAGCACCCAGACGACCACACCCCAGGACAGGGCGAAGAAGAGGACGAAGAGGTGGGCGGCGACCAGGGCGATCAGGCCCTGGGTGGCCGGCAGCTTGCCGTCGACCAGCGGGTGCGAGAACGCCCAGGCCTCCAGGGCCAGGCTGACGACCATGCCGGAGGAGCCGATGAGTGCGAGCGGCTTGCGGCCGATGCGGTCCACGAAGATCATCGCGATCACGGTGCCGACGATGTTGATGATCGATGTCGTGAACGAGTAGAGGAACGAGTCCGTCGGGTTGATGCCGACCGACTGCCACAGCGTCGCGGAGTAGTAGAACGCGACGTTGATGCCGACGAACTGCTGGAACGCGGACAAACCGATGCCGATCCAGACGATCCGCTTGAAGAGGAAGCTGCTGCCGAGCAGGTCCCTGAAGGTGGACTTGTGCTCGCGCTTCATGGCGTGCTCGATCTCGGCCACGCGGGCGTCGAGGTCGACGCCCTTGCCCTCGACCTCGGCGAGAACCTCGCGGGCGCGCTCGCGGCGGCCGACGGAGAGCAGGAAGCGCGGGGACTCGGGAATGACGAAGGAGAGCATCCCGTACAGCACGGCCGGGACGATCATCACGCCCAGCATGACCTGCCAGGTCTCCAGGCCGATCAGGTTGCCGCGCTGGTCGCCGCCGGCGGCGTGGAGCAGACCCCAGTTGACCAGCTGGGAGGTGGCGATGCCGACGACGATCGCGGCCTGCTGGAAGGAGCCGAGCCGGCCGCGGTAGGCGGGCGGGGCGACTTCGGCGATGTAGGCGGGACCGATGACCGAGGCCATGCCGATGGCGAAGCCGCCGACGATGCGCCAGAAGGCGAGGTCCCACAGGGCGAAGGGCAGGGCCGAGCCGACGGCGCTGATGGCGAACAGGGTCGCGGCGATCTGCATGCACCGGATGCGGCCGATGCGGTCGGCTATGCGGCCCGCGGTCGCGGCGCCGATGGCGCAGCCGATCAGGGCGATGGCGATGACCTGGGCCAGCTCCGCGGATCCGATGCCGTAGCGGCTCCGGATGGCCTCGACGGCGCCGTTGATCACGGAGCTGTCGTAACCGAAGAGGAAGCCGCCCATGGCGGCCGACGCCGCAATGAAGATGACGTGCCCGAGATGTTCGGGATGAGCCGTACCGGCTCCTGGCCTGGGGGCCTGCTCTGTGCTGGTCACGTGTGCTCCTCGGGCGCACCGGCAACGCTGCCGGAGTGGGGTCAGCCCTTCCAGGCGAAACCTGAAGGAAAAAGCAACGCTGCAGAGACCATGTCTTCATATATCGAAGTCAACATCCTTGCTGTTGCGAGATTTCACCGCCCGCCGAGTGGGCTTGCGTTCAAATGGTGCATTCAGTTATCGGACATGATCCGACTACCCCGAAGTCGCGGAGGCACGCGGGGTCCGTGGCACAGGAGTTCCCGGGCAGCGGGGCCCCGGCCCGGGCCCGTGCTTCGGCTGGACGAGTCGTTCCGAATGCCTGTGGGTGTGCAGGCGTACCGCCGCCGCGGCCGCCCTGTGTGGCGGCGGCTATCCGCCCAGCGCGCGGGTGAGGGCCGCGCGCTGCAGCGGCAGTACCTCGGCGTGCAGGTCGCGGCCCTTTCGGGTGAGCGTCACGTACACGCCCCGCCGGTCCTCCGCACAGACGCTCCGGGCGACCAGGCCGTCCTTCTCCAGCCGGGCGATGAGACGGGACAGCGCGCTCTGGCTGAGATGGATCCGTCCGGCCAGGTTCTGCACTCTGCACTGCTCGCCCTCCGCGGGCGGGGAGGCCACCAGGATGTCGAGCACCTCGAAGTCGGAGGCTCCCAGACCGTACGGATGCAGCGCGCGGTCGATCTCGCCGAGGGTGCGCGCGTGCACCGACAGGATCTCCCGCCACCGCTCCTCGAGCCGCGAGTCCACCGCCTCAGCTGCCATAGGTGAACGGTAGCACTCGTTGGTTTTTCAACGACCTTGTGCGTTCCCGCCGGTGGCCGGGGACGGCGTGCTACGTCGACTCGCGCTTCACCGGTTCCGTCGGGAGGATCACCGCGGCCGGGTCCTCGCCGCCGATCCGGGCCGGCAGGACCCGTACCGTCCCGGTGCTGATGCGGTCTCAGGGTCGGCGGATCGTGGTGAGGCCAGGGCCGGTGGCGACGGCGGCCGGGGAGTCGTCGAAGCCGCCGACCGCCACGTCCTCCGGTACCCGGCGCCCGCACGGCGCAGCGCCGTCAGCACCGCCTGCGCCGTCAGATCGGAGACGGTGAGCCGCTCGTCGGTCTCGATGCCGGCCTCGGCGAGCACCTCCTGGTACCCGGCGAGGCGCTCCACCCCGCCCGGGGTGCCGAGCGGTCCCGTCACCACGCTCACCCTGAGCCGGCCCCGGGCCGGCAGAGGACACACCATGTCACGGGCGCCGTCCCGGTCGTCCGCGGTCACGTAACTCACCTTGGAGCCCCACCCGATCGGCTTGCCGCACGCGACCAGCGGCACGCCGGTCGCTCGCAGCTCCGCGGCCACCGGATCGCCCGAGTGACTGGAGACCGGCAGTACCCCGTCGACGTGCCCCGCGGTGCTGTACCGCACGATGCGCCGCCGTTCGTCCTGTGTCCCGGCGATCACCAGCAGCAGCGGAACGTTGAAGTCGGGGTCCTCGAAGAACCGCTCCTGCGGCTCCGTCAGCAGGAAGCCCATCGAGTCCGACCGGCCGGTGATCAGTGAGCGGGCGTGCCGGTTCACCACGTATCCGGTTCTCCGGATCGCGGAGTCGACCGCTTCCGCGGCGGCCGGGCTGACGTAGTGGCCGCCGTTGAGCACGCGTGAGACGGTGCCGTGCGAGACCCCTGCCTCACGCGCCGCGTCGTGGATCGTCGGCGGCTTGCACCTGCCCCGGTGTCGCTCGTGGTCATGACTTCACGGCCCCGGACAGCAGCTCCAGGCTCCAGGACCGCTGAACGACCAGGAAGAGCGCGACCAGCGGGAACACCGCCAGGAACGCACCCGTGACCACCAGGGTGCACAGCGCCGGGGTCGGCTCCCTGCTCGAGGAGCGTGTACAGGCCGAGCGTGATCGGGAACTTCTCGTCGTCCCGGGCCGGCAGCAGGTACTGCGGGACGGTGAGGATCACCGGCGGCACCAGCACACCCGCGAGCAGCACCCTGGACAGCGTGGCACGGCCCCGGAAGCGGTAGACCGCCAGTGCGGAGCTGCCCATCCACTGCAGGTAGGCGCCGTCGCGGTACGCGCTGAGGTCGGACAGGTTCTCGGTGAAACCGGTGCCCGGCCAGAACGTGAACGTGGAGAACAGCTCACTGCCGGACTTGGTCGACGCGATGACCACCCGGGCGCCGACAGCAGGCAGTACAGCGCGCCGGGCAGCAGCGCCCGACCTGGGAACCGCGACCGCGGCGAGCACGCTCACCGACGGCGGCTTCGAGGCCGACGGTTCAGGCGCGGCCGTCCCCGACGGCTGGCCCGAGTACTCCGAGTACTCCGAGTACGGCGACACCGCCGCCTCGTACACCGAGCCCGGCGGCCGTGGCGGCGTGGTTCCGCCACCGGTGAGTTCGTGAGTCCCTGAGTCGCGGCGGGGCCCGGTCGCACGCACGGTGCCTGTGCGGCCGGGCCCTTTCCCTCGAGGCGATGTGCTGTTCGACCGCCTTGTGGCCAGGGGGCCGACTCTCGGACAAGGTGCCGGAGCGCATGACACGGGGGCTCCGGTCGCGGGACAGTGGACGTGCCCGGAGAGGACGCCGGGGCGGAGGTGGACGGCATGCTGAGGACTCCCGCCGACGGGACCCGACTGCGCATCCTGACATGGCTGAGAGAGCCCGGCCACGCCGCACACGGAGTCACCGCGGAAGCCGTCGCCGCCCGGTTCGGCATGCCCCACCCCGTGGCCCTCGGCCATCTCCGGCTGCTCACGGCCATCGGCCTGCTGCGCACCAGCCACGTCGCCGGCCGCCCGTACCACCGGCGCGACGAGGTACGGATCGCCGAGGTCGCGGCGGTGTTCGAGAAGGGCTGGCGGCGCACGCCACCGCGCGACGACCACGGCAGCGTGAAGTGACCCTCTCGCGCCCCAGGCGTTAGGGTGGCCTTCGGCCGCGAGCACGTCTCGTGGCGCGGCGGTGGGGCCCGCCGTACCCGAACCGCGGCACGCCGCCAACGGTCCCTACTTGTGGAGGCGCGCGCCCGCACGTCCGGGCCGCTCGACGAGTAGGAGACGTACGCCGTGACAGCCCCGCCCACCGAGGTTCTCCGCGGACGCCGCCCCGCCCGGCGTGCCACCGCTCCCGTCGTCGCGGTGGTCGCCCTCGGCGGGGGAGCAGGCGCCACCGCCCGGTACGCGGCCTCCCTGTGGTGGCCGACACCGGCGGACGGGTTCCCCTGGACGACCCTGGGGGTCAACATCACCGGCTGCGCCGTGATCGGCGTGTTCATGGTGATCATCACCGAGGTCCGTGCCGCCCACCCCCTGGTCCGCCCGTTCTTCGGCACCGGAGTCCTCGGCGGGTTCACGACCTTCTCGACCTACGCCGTCGACGGCCGGAACCTGTTCGACGGCGGCAGCCACGGCCTCGCCCTCACCTACCTCGCCGTCACCCCGCTCGCGGCACTCGGCGCCGTGTGGGCGGCCGCGTCCGCGACCCGTCGCGTTCTGAACAGGAGGCAGCCATGACAAGGCTGACCGGCGGTGTGCTGCGCCTGACCGTGTTCATCGGAGAGAACGACACCTGGCACCACCGGCCGCTCTACTCGGAGATCGTCCACCGGGCCCACGCGGCGGGACTGGCGGGCGCCAGCGTCTTCCGCGGCATCGAGGGATTCGGCGCCTCCTCGCTCGTCCACACCTCCCGGCTGCTGTCCCTGAGCGAGGACCTGCCGGTGGCGGTGGTCGTCGTCGACACCGAGGAGCGGGTACGGGCCTTCCTGCCCGAGCTCGACGCGCTCGTCACCGAGGGCCTGGTGACCCTCGACGCCTGCGAGGTGGTCCGGTACCCGGGCCACGAACGCCCTCCCGGCCCTCCCGCCGCTCCCGGGACGAAGGGCGAAAGGCCGTGAACTGGCTGCTGGTCGTCTTCGGCGCCGTCATCGGGGCACCCCTGCGCTACCTCACCGACCGCGCGGTGCAGTCCCGGTACGACTCGGTGTTCCCCTGGGGGACCTTCACGGTGAACGTGGTCGGCTGCCTGGCGCTCGGCCTGCTCACCGGCGCGGCGGCGGAGGGCGCCGCGAGTTCGCACCTCCAGCTGCTGCTCGGAACAGGTCTGTGCGGCGCCCTGACCACGTACTCCACCTTCTCCTACGAGACCCTCCGGCTCGCCGAGGCGGGGGCCGTCCGCCATGCCGCCGTGAACGTCGTGGCGAGCGTCGCGGTCGGCCTGGGCGCGGCGTTCGCCGGCGCGGCCCTGGCCGACGCGCTGTGGGCGTGACGGACGTCCCGGCCGCTTCCGCCGCCGCGCATGCGGACCGCAGCCCCCTCAGCGGGCCTCGCGCAGTGGTTCCCCCACGCTCCTGAGGTGGCGCAGCGCCGTGCCGTACGAGGCGAACAGCCCTGTCCGGCAGTACGGGATGCCCAGTTCCGCGCAGTACCGCTCGGTGATGACCTGGGCCCGGCCGAGGGCGGGCGTGGGCATGCTGGGGAAGAGATGGTGCTCGATCTGGTGGTTCAGCCCGCCCATGAAGGCGTCGACGAACACACCGCCCCTGACGTTGCGGGAGGTGAGGACCTGACGGCGCAGGAAGTCCAGGCGCGTCCCCTCCTCGATCATCGGCATGCCCTTGTGGTTGGGGGCGAACACCGAGCCGAGGTAGATCCCGAACAGACCCTGGTGGACGGCGAGGAAAGCGAGCGCCTTGCCGGGGGAGAGCACCGTGAACAGACCACCGAAGTACACGGCGAAGTGGGCGACGAGCAGCGTCCCCTCCAGCACCGGCCGCTTCACCGACGGGCTGCGCAGCGCCCTGAAGCTGCTGAAACTCAGATTGAGACCCTCCAACGTCAGCATCGGAAGGAACAACGCCGCCTGGTGCTTTCCGATGAACCGCGCGATGCCCTGGGCCCGGCTCGCCTGGCGTCGTGACCAGACCAGGAGGTCGGGGGCGACATCCGGGTCCTTCTGCTCGTGGTTGGGATTCGCGTGGTGGCGGGTGTGCTTGTTCATCCACCAGCCGTAGCTCATGCCCAGCAGCACGTCGGCCACCAGCAGACCACCGACTTCGCTGGGACGCCGACGGGAGAACACCTGGCGGTGCGCCAGGTCGTGCGCGGCGAGTGCGAGCTGCCCGAAGACCACGGACAGGGCCGCCGCGACGAGCAGCTGGCTCCAGCTGTCGCCCAGGAGGAGGAAGGCGGTCACACCTCCCGCGAGTGCGAGGGCCAGGGCCCCGAAGCGCAGGGTGTAGTAGAGCGGGCGGCGCCTGAGCAGCCCTTCTGCGGCTATGCGCCGCGACAGTTCGGCGAAGTCGCTCCCCTTCTCGCGGTCGCGTGTGGGCGGGGTTTCGGTGAGCACCGTTGGGTTGGCCATCACTTGAGTATGTGAACGGTTGCCCGGCCGCAGAATGATGTCGCCCCCCGGGACGAGGGGGTGGGTAGCCCCACCGCGAACACCGGGCCGCCCCCGCTTGACAGCCTCCGCGTTCGCCCGCACGATCACTTCCGTGAACCTGTCAGACAGCCAGACAGGTGGGGCGGGGCCGCGGCGCGTGAGCGCGATGGAAGCGGTTCTCTCCCACCTTCGCGACGCCATCGAGCGGGGCGCGTACGCGATCGGCGACAAACTTCCCTCCGAGGCGGAGCTGTGCCGCACCCTCGGGGTCTCCCGGCCGGCGCTGCGCGAGGCCCTGCGGGCACTGCAGACCATGGGCCTGACCGTGTCCAGGACCGGCAAGGGCACCTTCGTCGTGGCCGATGCGGTGGGAGAGCCCACGTTCGGCGACTACGCGGCCGGTGACCTGCTGGAAGTGCGCCGCCACGTCGAGCTCCCGGTCGCCCGGTACGCGGCCCGGCGGCGCACCCCCGAGAACCTCGACCTGCTGAACCACCTGCTGGACCGGATGGACCGGGAGACCGACACCACCGCGTGGGTCGCCATGGACACTCTTTTCCACCTCGCCGTGGCCGAGTCCACCCAGAACCCGGTGTTCCGCCGGGTCATCGAGGAGATCCGGGACGCGCTGGCCCGCCAATCCGCCTTCCTGAACCAGCTGGGGGACCGGCGCGAGCACTCCAACCGCGAGCACCGGGCGATCGTGGAGGCGCTGACCGACGGCTCCGAGGACGACGCCCTCGCGGCAATGTCCCACCATCTCGACCGCGTCGAGACGACTCTCGCAGCCATCGTCCGCCCGCCGGGCGCGCACACTTCCACGGACACCACCACGGAAGACCGATCCTGAACCACCACGGAAGACCGATCCTGATGAACATCCCTCCCCCCGCAGCCGCACCCCCGGTCCGCGAACCCCTCCACGCCCCCGTCGCCCACCTGGTCCGCGGCGGGGTCGTCGAGGGCGTCCACTACGGTTCCGTCGTCGTCCTCGGCGCCGACGGCGAGGTCCGGCTCCGGCTCGGCGACATCGAGGCCGCCTGCTACCCGCGCTCCGCGCTCAAGCCCGTCCAGACCGTCGCCATGGTGCGCGCCGGACTGCCGCTCGACGGCGAACTGCTCTCCCTCGCCGCGGCCAGCCACTCCGGCGAGGAACGCCACCTCGCCGGTGTCCGGCGGGTCCTCGCGGGCGCCGGACTCACCGAGGACCACCTGCGCAACGTCCCGGACCTGCCGCTCGGCCCGGCCGTGCGGGACGCCTGGGTGCGCGACGGTCGCCCGCCCTCCCGGCTCGCCCAGAACTGCTCCGGCAAGCACGCCGCCATGCTGCTCACCGCGAAGCTCAACGGCTGGTCCCTCGACGACTACCTCGAGCCCACCCACCCTCTCCAGCGGGCGATCGCCGCGAGCGTCGAGGAGCTCACCGGGCAGCGCGTCGCCCGGGTGACCGTCGACGGCTGCGGCGCGCCCCTGTTCGCCGTCTCCCTGCACGGACTCGCCCGTGCCGCCGCCCGCGTCATCACCGCCGCGCCCGGCACCCCCGAGGCCCGGGTCGCCGACGCGCTGCGAAAGCACCCCGAGATGGCCTCCGGTTCCGGCCGGGACGTCGCCGCCCTGATGCGGGCCGTTCCCGGGCTGCTCGCCAAGGACGGCTACGAGGGCGTCCAGGTCGCAGCCCTGCCCGACGGCCGTGCCGTGGCCGTGAAGATCTCCGACGGCGCGGGCCGGGCACGTGTCCCGGTGACCGCCGCCGCCCTCGCCCGGGCCGGTGTCGACCCGGCCCTGCTCACCGGATTCGCGGGCGAACCGCTGCTCGGCGGCGGCCGCCCGGTCGGCGACGTCCGCCTCACACCCGCGCTCGCCCCGCTCGCCCGGTCCGGTGCGCGGTGAGAGGTCCGCGCGGGCGGGGGATCACCCCGATACGGCCGGACCCCACCTGAGCCGCAGGAACAGTGCCACGCCCGCCGCGCCCAGCAGCGCGGTGCACGTGATCGTCCACGCCACCGGCCGCTCCGGCCCGGCGTCCCGTACCTCGGGTGCCGAAGCCGGGGTCGGACCGGCCGCGGGCCGGCCCCGGGGCCCCGGCAGCGACGTGGCCCGCAGGGCGTCCAGCGACCCCACCGGATCGACCCGGCCGGACGCCTCGAACCCCCAGTCCAGCAGCGCGCGTGCCTCCTCGTACACGGTGTGCCCGCCGCCCGACCGGGGGTTGAGGACCGTGGCCACGAGGGTGTGCCCGTTCCTGCGGGCGGCCGCCACGAGGGTGTTGCCGGCATTGCTGGTGTAGCCGTTCTTGATCCCGACGAGGCCGGGGTAGCGATCCACACCGTCGGCGCCGGTGAGCAGCCGGTTGGTGTTGAGGATTCCGTACGATCCGCCGTCACGGCCGGGGAACATCGCTTCCACGCGGGAGCAGTACCGTGCGAAGTCGGGGCTGTGCAGTCCCGCCCGGCCGAAGACGGCCAGGTCGAACGCCGAGGACACCTGGCCGGGAGCGTCGTAGCCGTCGGGCGACTTCACCCAGGTGTCGTGGGCACCCAGGGCGCGGGCCTTTTCCTGCATCCGCTCGGCGGTGACCCGCCAGCCGCCGTTGAGCGCGGCCAGGACGTGCACGGCGTCGTTGCCGGAGCTGAGGAAGACCCCGTTCCACAGGTCGGAGATCCGGTAGGTGTGGTCCTCGGCGACCCCGACGCGGCTGCTGCCGGGGCCGACGTCCGCGAGTTCCTCCTCGCTGACGGTGTGCCGGAGGCCGCCCGGCAGGACGGGCAGCACGGTGAGGGCGAACAGGGTCTTCAGCGTGCTGGCGGGCGGCAGCCTGCGGTGCGCGTCGTGTGCCGCGAGCACCTCGCCGGAGTCGGCGTCGGCCACCAGCCACGATCGGGCGGACAGCTCCGGGACCTCGGGTGCTTCGGCGCGCGGGCGCACCTGTGTGCCGGAGCGGTACAGCAGTGAGTCCGGCGCGGCGCGTGCTCCGGAGCCGGCCCGCGGCGCGGGGTTCGGACGCGTACCGGCGGTCGCCGCGGCGGGTGCGAGCGCCAGCAGGCCCACCGTGCAGAGGGCGCAGGTGGACACGGCAGCCCGCGAAGTAAATCCGATAGCCATACGGCAAACGTAGGAATGGAACCCTGGAGGGCCGTGGTGACCGGGCCGGAGGCCCTTCGCGAGCACCCGGATGCCGCACGCCGTCACGTCGGCCGGCCGCCGGGCAGGGTCGGCCGGACGCGCCGGAGGAAGGTCGCGTTGTCGGGGGTCTCCCGCATCCGCTCCAGCAGGGTTTCCAGGCCGGCCGCCTGCCCGTCCCGGGGCCGCAGAACCCGCCGCAGGCCGCGTGCGGCCGTCAACTCCTCCGGGGTGAGCAGCAGTTCCTCGCGACGAGTGCCGGACGGGACGATGTCGACGGCCGGGAACAGCCGGCGGGAGGCCGCTTCGCGGCTCAGCCGGAGCTCCATGTTGCCGGTGCCCTTGAGCTCCTCGAAGTAGAACTCGTCGGCGCGGGAGCCGGTCTCCACCAGGGCCGAGGCGAGAATCGTGAGCGAGCCGCCTTCCTCCGCCTTGCGGGCGGCGCCGAAGAACCGCTTCGGCCCGATCAGCGCGGACGTGTCGACCCCACCGCTCATGGTGCGGCCACCGGAGGGCGCGGCGTTGTTGTACGCCCGGCAGAGCCGGGTCAGCGAGTCGAGCAGGACGACGACGTCCTCGCCCGCCTCGACCAGTCGTTTGGCCCGCTCGATCACCAGCTCGGCGAGAGCGATGTGCTGTTGCGCGGGCCGGTCGAAGGTCGAGGCGTACACCTCGCCGCGCACCGAGCGCCGCATGTCGGTGACCTCCTCGGGACGCTCGTCGAGCAGTACGACCATCAGCCGGCACTCGGGGTGGTTGCCCGCCACGGCCGCCGCGAGCTGCTGGATCAGGACGGTCTTGCCGGTCTTCGGCGGGGCCACGAGCAGACCGCGCTGCCCCTTGCCGACGGGCGCGAGGAGATCGACGAGGCGCCCGGCCGGACCGGACGCGGGGTGCTCCAGGCGCAGCCGCTCCCGCGGGTGAAGCGGTGTCAGGTCCCCGAAGTGTGGTCGGTGGCGCAGCACGTCGGGCGTACGGCCGTTGACCCGGGCCACCTCGGTGAGACCGCACCGGTCGCCGCGCAGCCCCTCGACGTGATCGCCCTTGCGCAGGCCGTGTCGGCGGACCAGCACGGGGGAGACGGCGGGGTCGGACGGGGAGGGCAGGCAGGTGCCGGCCCGTAGCTGCGCCTTCCCGGCCGCGTCGATGTCGAGGACACCGCTGACGGGCCGGGGCTGCTGGTGGGCGGAGGGGCGGGGGAGTGCGGTGGTGGTCACGGAGGTCGGACCTTTCGTGGACGACGGGGGGGAAGCACATGCGGCGGAACGGACGTACGAAGAAAAAAGGGGGAACCGTGCCGGAGTGTGCGTCTGCAACCCCGGGCTGTGGGAAACAGCACCTCGGCCGTGGCGATGAAGCCCTGCTCACGAGGTGGTGTGGAAAGCCGGACGGCCGGTCGGAAACGACGGGCGGATCGGCGAACCGATGAACCGGTGGAAAGGAGAGAAGAACGAAAGAAGAAAGAGAGGAAAGGCACCGACGCCTGCGGTGTGCGTGGAGGCGCTGAACGGGTGCTGCCGTCAAGGTACCACGGGGCGCGAGAGCGCGGTCGAGGGCGACGGTGTACGGGCCGGAGAGCCGGAGAAGGGCCCGCCGGGACGGTCGGCGGGCCCCGGGGCGAAGCCGGTCGGGCGATTCGGCGGTGCTCCGCCCTTCCCGAGTGCGCTCAGACCAAGCGGTCCCGCTCCTCACGCGCGATTTTCTCGAACTGCGCGCCCATGGCGGCCGCGAGTGCCTGCGCGCCGGACAACGGGCGCACCATCACGGTGAATTCGTCGATACGGCCGTCGTCGTCGACATGGATGAAGTCGCAGCCCTCGATCTCGCGGTCACCCACCCGCGCGGAGAAGACGAGCGCGTGGTCGCGGCCGTTCACGTCGTTGATCTCCCGGAGGTACCGGAAGTCCTCGAAGACCTCCGCCACCGCGCGCAGGATCGTCGCCGTGATCGGCTTGCCGGTGTAGGGCTTGAAGACGACCGGGCTGGTGAAGACGACGTCCTCGGCCAGCAGCGCTTCGGCGGCGTCCATGTCGTGCGCCTCGACAGCCTCACGGAATGCCCGCATCACAGCTCCTCACATCAACGGATCGCACAGGTGCGCACGAGGCTAGCTCCTCGGCCCTTCGGGCAACGCCTGGGTCTAGGCTGATCCGATGTTCAGCCCCGAAGGCCCGCGTCTGCGGGAACTCGCCGTCCAGGCGTTGTCGTCCGTGGAGCGCGGCTACGACCTCCTCGCGCCGAAGTTCGACCACACCCCTTTCCGTACGCCCGACTCGGTGCTCGACGCCACCGCCGGGATGCTGCGGAGGCTGGGGCCGTTCGACACGGGGCTCGATCTGTGCTGCGGCACCGGTGCGGGCATGGACGTACTGGCGCGGGTGTGCCGTCGAAGCGTCACCGGCGTCGACTTCAGCGCGGGCATGCTCGCCGTCGCGCGCGAGCGGACCCGGCCCGGGGGACCGCCGGCCGGTCATGTGCGGGCGGACGCGCGGGCGCTGCCGTTCGGGCCCGCCTTCGATCTGGTGGTGAGCTTCGGGGCGTTCGGCCACTTCCTGCCGCGCGAGCTGCCGGAGCTGTTCGCCCAGGTCCACCGCGTGCTGCGGCCGGGGGGACGGTTCGCCTTCCCGGTGGTCGCTCCGCCCCGGCCGGGCTCACTCGCGTACTGGATGCTGACGGGCTTCGACGCGGTGATGCGGGTGCGCAACGCGGTGTGGCGCCCGCCGTTCGTCATGTACTACCGCGCCCTCCGCTTCGGCGACCTCCGGCGCGAGCTGGACCGGGCCGGATTCCGGGTCGAACTCCACCCGCTGCCCGATTTCGGGCAGCGGCCGGACGGCAGCCCCCGGGTCCGCCTGGTCGTCGCCCAGCGGCCCGAGGAGTAGCCGGGGCGTGCCCAGGTCGGCCTTGTCGAGCAGAAACGCTACGCCGACCAGGCAGCGGCCGAACCAGTGAACCTGAAACCACGTCACCCCGCCCTGACCAGCCATTCAGCCTCCCCCGCGGGGCGGGACAACTTAGGGTCGACATCATCGGCGATTCGGGATGTACCGGATGTTTCGGGCGCTGTGCCCCATGCTGGGTCGTGCTGTGTCCACCCCCACTCGAGGCCCTTTCGGGCAGGGGTGGGTGCGTGTGCGACCGACCGGAGGGCCATGTTCAGTCAGGAACGTAACCGTCAGACTTCTTCTCAACCCCGCCGCGCCGTACTCGGTGCCGGGATCGCCGCCGTGGGATCCGGCCTGCTCGCCGCCTGCTCGGACAGCGGCCACAACCGCACCGACGGTGCTCCGGGCGCCGAGCCCGCGCGTTCCGCCCCTCCGCGGGACGGCACGCAGGCACCGCCCGCAGAGACTCCGAGTTCCGAACGGCCGACACGGGGGCTGACCCTCACGGCCACTCCCAGCACGGTCGACCTGGGGGGCGGACAGACCGTCAGGACATGGACGTACAGTGACGAGCTGCCAGGCCGCGAGGTCCGCATCACCGCAGGGGAAACGCTCAAGCTGACCCTGAACAACCATCTGCCGGACGCCACCACGGTCCACTGGCACGGCATCGCCGTGCCCAACGACATGGACGGCGTGCCGCACGTGACGCAGCGGCCGATCGCCACGGGCAAATCGTTCACGTACCGGTTCCAGGTTCCGGACCCCGGCACATACTGGTTCCACCCGCACCTGGGCCTGCAAATCGACAGGGGCCTCTACGCGCCACTGATCGTGGACGACCCCCATGAGCCCCTCTCCTACGACCGGGAGTGGGTCATCATGCTCGACGACTGGCTCGACGGGGTGAACGGCTCGACCCCGGAGGAGGTGTTCGCGCAGCTCCGCAAGGGCAAACCCGCAATGGGGCACGGCCCGGGGCACGGCGAGCAAGAGCGTGACGCCCCGCCTTCCCGCCCCCGGGGAGGGATCGACGTCGGGCACGGGCCGCCCCTGGCCCATGCGCCGGGTCACGGGGACGACTCTTCGGAGCCACCGCAGGGAGGTAAGGGCACCTACCGGGTGATGAAGAGAGCCTTCAGCAGGCTGCTCGGCGGTCACGCGGGCAACGTCGACCACCCGTACTACCTGATCAACGGGCGGACTTCGGTCGACCCCACGCAGTTCAAGGCCAAGCCCGGCGAACGCATCCGGCTGCGCATCATCAACGCGGCCGCTGAGACGGCGTTCCGGGTGGCGCTCGGGGACCACCAGCTCACCGTCACCCACAGCGACGGCTTTCCCGTGCAGCACCACAAGGTCGATTCGCTGCTCCTGGGCATGGCCGAGCGGTACGACGTGCTCGTCACCGTGAAGAGCGGGGTCTTCCCGTTCACCGCGCTCGCCGAGGGGAAAGGCGGGTCGGCGATGGCCGTCCTGCGCGCGGGCAGCGGCGCTGCGCCGAAACCGTCCGCGCGTCCGAGGGAGCTGAACCGGAACGTGCTGGTTTCGGCCGGGCGGCTGCAGCCGCACGAATCCGTGGCCCTGGACCGGCGCGAACCCGACCGTCAGATCAAACTCATCCTGACCGGCAGTATGAAGAAATTCGACTGGGGCATCGACCACCGGCCCTATTCGCCGGACCGCATTCACAAGATCGAACGTGGTGAGCGGGTGCGGTTGGTCGTCTTCAACGGCACGGACATGTGGCATCCCGTCCATCTGCACGGCCACACCTACGGCCTGGCCGACACCGACTCCCCCGGCGCCCGCAAGGACACGTCCGTGGTGCTGCCGCACCACAAGCTGGTAGCCGATCTCGACGCGGAAAATCCAGGGCTGTGGATGCTGCACTGCCACAACATCTACCACTCGGAGTCCGGAATGATGACGACGCTCGGCTACCAGTAGCCGAGCGGCTGCCCCGTCGGGGAGGCCGCGTCACCGGGCGAAGCCCGTGGCGGAACCTGCCGACGGCGAAAGGGCCGGCTCGGAGGAGGGGCTTCTCCTCCGGGCCGGCCCTTTCGCCGTTCCGGGCGCCGTGCCACACGCATGCCCTCACGTCCGCTCGGCGTGAGGTTCCCCCGCTGGGCGGGAGAAGCCGACCAACCGGTCAGCAGGCGCCGGCCGGTTCGGAGGTCCGGCAGACGTTGTTGACGAACTTGTTGTCCTTCCCCTTCTCGTCGCGGGTGACCAGGTCCGCCGGGCCGTTGCCCAGTACGAGGTTGTCGCGGACGGTGTTCTGATCGTTGGAGACGCCGTCCATGCTGCCGAACACGACGATCCCGCCGGAGTACGGGGAGTCACCCACGTTGTCGTGGACCGCGTTCTGCGTCACCAGCACCTTCTCCGTACCGACGAGGACGATGCCGACCCCCTGGAGGTGGGGCAGGCGCGCGGAGGCGGGGCAGTACTCGTTGTTCTCGTAGACCGCGTTGCGGCGGACGGTCAGGTCGCCCACCGTGCGCGGCAGCACGACGAAGACACCCGCGCAGTTCCCGGTGACGACGTTGTGCTCGACGGTGAGGTTCCTGAGCCGACGGGTGGTCATGCCGATCCGGTTGCCCGTCAGGCGGTTGCCGCTGATCACCGTGCCACGGGAGTCGAGGGTCTTGCTCTCCGCGTCGGCCTCGAACACGTTGGCGGTGTAGAGCCCGGCGTCGCCGTTGCCGCTCGCGGTGTTGTAGCGGAACGAGGCGCGGGTGGAACGATCCTGCGCGATGCCCCACTGACCGTTGTCCCGGGCGGTCACCCGGCGGACCTCCAGCTGGTCGGTGCGCGTGGCCGAGACACCGTTCCTCTTGAACCCTTTGACGGTCAGCGACTGGATCCGTGCCCCGGCGACGGGGTTGTCGTCCGTGCCGGTGACACAGATGCCGTCCCCCGCCTTGGCGCACGCGCTTCCTGCCTCCTCGTCCTTTCCGGGCACGATCACGGTCTGCTCGCCCGCGCCCCGGAGGGTCAGCGGCTTGGTGAGCGTGACGCTTCCGCGGTAGGTGCCCCGCGTCAGGACGATGGTGGCTCCGGGGGCGGCCGCGTCAACGGCCTCCTGGATGGACTGGTCCGGACGGACCACTTGCTCGGATCCGCTGCGGGCGGAGGCGGCCGGCGCGAGGGCGCCCAGGCCGACGACGAGGGGCGCGATGGCGCAACTAAGGCACGTGACTTGGTATTTCCTCATGATCCCGACGTTATGGGCGCCCCCGCAGCGCCGCCACTCTTGGCGACCATATGGATACGGAAAGGAGCCGATCGGACCTGTTCCCCGGCTCCGTCGCCGACTGCCCGGCCGGAACAGGGGCACGGCGTGGACAGGGGCAGGGGCCGTGATCGAACGGCGCACCGGCCCCGCGCTTTCGCGAGGTCAGACGTACGAGCGCATCCAGCGGAGCTTGGCCGCCTCCTGGAAGGGGCCGCCGCCCTCGTGGTCGTTGAAGTCGTACACCTCGATGGACTTGTCGTCGTGCGTCCAGGCGTTGAAGGCCGCGAAGACCGTCGAGGGCGGGCAGGTCTGGTCCTCGAGGGCCGCCGAGAACAGCGCCGGGGCACGGCCGCGGGCGGCGAAGTGCACGCCGTCGAAGTAGGACAGGGTGCGCAGGGCGTCCTCGGTGCGGCCCCGGTGCGTCCTGAGGAAGAGACCGATCTCCCGGTACGGATGCCGGTCGGTGAGCGTCGCGGCACGCGGGAAGTCGCACAGGAACGGCACGTCCGGGGCGACGGCCGCCAGGTCCGGGACCAGACCGCCCACCGCGAGGGCGACTCCGCCGCCCTGGCTCGCGCCGACGGCCGCGGTACGGGCCGCGTCGGCCAGCGGGTGCGCACGGGCCGCCTCCACCGCGCGCACCGCGTCCGTGAACACCCGGCGGTAGTAGTAGTTCTCGGGTGCGTCGATGCCACGCGTCATGAACCCGGGGTACGCCGGCGCGCCGCCCACCGGGTCCGCCGTACCACCGCCGGCGCCCCAGGCGCTGCCCTGGCCGCGGGTGTCCATCACGAAGTGCGCCCGGCCCGTGGACGCCCACAGCAGATGCTCGTGGGGCAGACCGCGGCCCCCGCCGTAGCCGATGAACTGCACGACCAGCGGCAGCGGTTCCTCGGCCCCGGCGGGCAGCGTCAGCCAGCCCTTGACCGGGTGGCCCCCGAAACCGGCGAACGTCACATCGAGGACCCGCACCGTGGACAGGCCGGTGTCGACCGGCTCGAAGCGGACGTCCAGGTCGTGCTCGCGTGCCTCCGCGAGCGTCTTGGACCAGAACGCGTCGAAGTCCTCCGGGGCCGTGGACGCGCTCCGGTACTCGCGCAGTTCGTCGAGCGGTAGGTCGAACAGGGCCATGGGGGACCGCCTTTGTACGGAGACAGTACGAAGCGATCACACCGTACGTGGGCCGCGGGAACAGTCGCCAGAGCACGTGCGGGACTCCGTCCGTGCCCGACGCGAGGAAAGAGGCACACAGGTAAAGAGCGCGGAAAGCGCTTGTGCCCGCCGGGGCCGCCGCAGGACGGCGGCCCCGGCGGGGCACGGGTCAGCCGAAGCGCTCGATACGGATCCGGTCCACGGGCTGGCCGGCCGCGACAAGCAGCCTGGAGGCGTGCTCGGCAAAGGAGTTGGAACCGCACACATAGGCTTCCCACCCGTCCTCGGGAGCGTCGGCCAGGAGCGGTGCCACATGTGCGGCCGTCATGCGTCCCACGGCCACGCCCTCCGGCGCGCTCCGGGTGAACACGGGCAGGGTCTCCGCGCCGAACTCACCCCGGTAGATCAGCTCCTCGGGGCTGCGCGCCGACACCAGCAGCCGCAGGGGCAGTGACAGGTCCCGGGCCCTGTGGTGCCGCACCATCGACATCAGCGGGACCACACCCGAGCCGGCTCCCAGCAGCAGCGCGGGCCGGTCGCCCGGCCAGGCGAAGAAGCCGCTCAGCGGGCCGCGCACCTCGACCCGGTCGCCGGGCCGGGCCACCGAGTGGAACCAGCCCGAGACCTCGCCACCCGCCACATGGTCCAGGGTCACCTCGATGTGGCCGGAGTCGTCCGGTGCGGACGCGATCGAGTAGTGGCGCTGAGCCACATAGCCGTCCTCGGCGGTCAGCCGCAGCAGCAGGTGCTGACCCGGCACGTGTCCCGGCCAGCCGGGCACGGCGAAGCGGAAAGTCGCGGCGCGTGGGGTCTCGCGGCGGATCCCGGTCAGTGTCGCCGTCCGCCACACCGAGGCCGTCTGCTCGCTCACGCCGATGCGTCCGGGTACGGCGAACCGCGTCGGCGGGGTGAACCGGGCGGGCGGAGCCGGATCGTTCGGCCCTCGTGGCAGTGTCAGTCGCTCAGTCACCGGAGTACCGCTGTTCCTCCCAGGGATTGCCGCGCGCGTGGTAGCCGTTGCCCTCCCAGAAACCCGGCTCGTCGTGGTCGAGGATCCGCAGGCCCGCGATCCACTTGACGCTCTTCCAGAAGTACAGGTGCGGCACGATCAGCCGGGCCGGGCCGCCGTGCTCGGGCGGGATCGGCCGACCGTCGTACTCCCGGACGATCCAGGCCCGCCCGCCGGTCAGGTCGGCTAGCGGCAGGTTCGCCGTGTAGCCGGTGTGCGAGTAGGCGACGGCATGGGTGGCGGACCCGTCGGGCCGGACGAGATCCATGAAGGTGTCCAGGGAGACGCCGCCGAACCGCACCCCGAACTTCGACCAGCCCGTCACACAGTGGATCGCGCCCTCGTACGCCGAGGCCGGCAGGGCGTGCGCCTGCTCCCAGTCCCACGTACGGGGCTCGGCCACCAGCCCGTCGATCCGGAACGTCCAGTCGGCGGGCGCGAGGTCGGGGGTGACCTCGGCGGACAGCACGGGCCATTCGTCGCCCGCGTCGTACTGGCCGGGTGGCAGGCCGGGACGGTCCGCGCGGGGGCGGCCGGTGAAGCCGCGGGTGATGTTCACGTGATCGGCGATTCCGTTGCGAGTGGTGCTCAGATGGTTCTGGTGTTTCAAATGTTCTCCGGCTTCAACCGTACGGGGTGCCGGAGAACACCCGCACACCGATCTCGCCTGCCGGTCCCCGACCGTACCGCCGGTCTCGGTCCCGCCGCACCGTGTGCACCGCGCCGTACGGAAAACGCCGTACGACCGGCAGCGTCGTCGGGTAGTGTGGCGACCCGGCTGCGGACGGTCCCAGCCGTCGACGGCCCAGGGAGGTGGGACCCATTACCGCTGTGTCAGGTCGGGTGCTCCCACCTCGAAGCGACGCGGATCACCCGCAGTAGGTGACCGCGGGAGCGCCCTTCGGCTCTTGAAAGGCCCTTGCCGCCATGCCGTCCCCGTCTCCCTCGCCCGTCCCGCAGTCCTCCCCCCGGTTCTCTCCCGCCGGGCCGCCACCCGCCCCGCCTTCCGCGCCCGCCGCCCGGGACTCCGTCGTCGCCACGCTGCGCGCCGCGGGCTGTGTCTTCGCCGAGGACGAGGCCGAGCTGATCCTCACCGCCGCGCACACCCCGGACGAAGCGACCGCGATGGTCGAGCGCAGGGTGTGCGGGCTTCCGCTCGAACTCGTCGTCGGCTGGGCCGAGTTCAGAGGCCGACGGATCGCCGTGACCCCCGGTGTCTTCGTGCCCCGGCGCCGTACCGAGTTCCTCGTGACGCAGGCGCTCGCCCAGGCACCCGACGCGACCGTCGTCGTGGACCTGTGCTGCGGTTCGGGCGCCGTCGGCGCGGCGCTGGCCGACGGGCTCGGCGCGGTCGAACTGCACGCCGCCGACATCGACCCGGTAGCCGTGCGCTGTGCCCGCCGCAATGTCGCGGACGCCGGCGGCCAGGTGCACGTCGGAGACCTGTTCGAGCCGCTGCCCGCAGCGTTGCGCGGCCGGGTCGACATCCTCGCGGCCAATGTGCCGTACGTGCCCAGCGGCGAGATCGGTCTGCTCCCGCCGGAGGCCCGCGACCACGAGCCGCGCGTCGCACTCGACGGCGGCACGGACGGACTCGACGTGCTGCGCCGGGTGGCCGCCGGAGCCCCCGACTGGCTGGCGCCCGGCGGGTGCCTCCTGGTCGAGACGAGCCGCCGGCAGGCTCCCGCGGCCGCCGCCGTCCTCACCGGTGCCGGACTGCGGGCCCGTCGGGCCACATCCGAGGAGGAGTACGCCCATGTCGTGATCGGCGTCAGACCGTGGGACGGCCCGCGCGTTCCGTACCGCCGGGAATCGTCGCGCGGGCGATGAGCAGGGCCACGTCGTCGAAGTTGTCGGGCTCGTGCAGCGTGCGCAGCAGCAGGTCGCACATGTCCTCGAGGGAGCGGTCGGGGCCGTGCAGCAGCGTGAGCAGACGGCCGAGACGTTGGTCCAGCGGGTGCCGGCGAGTCTCGACGAGGCCGTCGGTGTAGAGCACCAGCCGGTCGCCCGGCTCGATCCCGACGACGGTCGTGGAGAACTTGACACCGCCCACGCCCAGTGGCACCCCGGTGGGCAGATCGAGCAGTTCCGGGGTGCCGCCGACCCGTACCCGTACCGGCGGAAGATGTCCCGCGTTGGCGATCAGGCACCGGTGCTCACGGGGGTCGTGGACGGCGTAGACACAGGTGGCGATGGCATCCTCCAGACCGCCGACGATCCGGTCGAGGTGCTCCAGGAGCACCGCCGGATCGAGGCCGAGCGAGGCCAGCGTGTTCGTCGCCGTGCGCAGCCGTCCCATGGTGGCCGCCGCCGGGATGCCGCTGCCCATCACGTCTCCCACCACGAGGGCCGTCCTGCCGCCGCCCAGCGGGATCACGTCGAACCAGTCACCGCCCACCTCGCTGGTGCTGCCCGCGGGCTGGTAGCGGGAGGCGACCTCGAGACCGCCCGTGACGGGCGGATGGCTGGGCAGCAGACTGCGCTGCAGGGTGAGCGCGGCGTCGCGGGCGCTCTGGTACCAGCGGGCGTTGTCGATCTGCACCGCTGCGCGGGCGGCCAGTTCCCGGGCCAGCAGCAGATCGTCCTCGTCGAACGGCCTCGGATTGCCGGTGCGCTTGAGGTCGAGCGCGCCCAGCACCTCGCCGCGCGCGATGAGCGGCACTGCCAGATACGAGTGCACACCCGCCCGGCTCAGCAGTTCGGTCGCCTGGGCGGAGCGGGCGATGCGGGTGAGGTGTTCGTCCTTCACCTGCGGCAGCATCACGGGCAGGCCGGTGCGTACGCACTCGGTGACCAGCCGGTCCGGGCCGTACCGGGCCACCTGGCCCGGCGGATCGGCCGCCCGCAGGGCGTCGTCCGAGCCCGCGCCCGCGCCCCGGACCGCCAGCGCCCGGATCATCGCCGGTTCGGCCGGGGCGAGGGTGCTGCGGTGGCCCCGGACCACCGCGTCCAGCAGATCCACGGCCGCCACGTCGGCCAGTTCCGGCACGGCCACGTCGGCCAGCTCACGGGCCGTACGCTCCAGGTCCAGGGTGGTGCCGATCCGCACCGAGGCGTCGGCGACGACGGCCAGCCGGCGCCGGGCCGTCTCGGCCTCCACGGCCGCCCGGTACTGTTCGGTGATGTCCACCACGGACACGGCCACGCCCAGCACCGAGCCGAGCGCGTTCTCCAGCCGGTAGAGCGAGACCGCCCAGGCGTGGTCCACCTCGGGATCGGCCGGGGTCCGGCCGATCATGGACTGGTCGACGACCGGTTTCCCGGTGTCCAGGACCCGGAGCGCCGCGGCCTCGACGGCGTCGGCGTCCAGCCCCGGCAGCACCTCGCGGACCGTGCGGCCCAGATGGTCGTCGGCCGGCATGCCGTTGATCTGTTCCAACGCCGGGTTGACCGAGACGTACCGCAGACCGGTGTCCAGTACGGCCAGCCCGATCGGGGACTGGGCGACGATCCGGGTGGACAGCGCCACGTCCCGCTCCATCCGGCGCACGGTCGACTGGTCGACCGCGAGGCCGAGGGCGTAGACGGCGCCGCGGTCGTCCGTCAGCCGCATGTTGCGGAACTCCACCATCCGGGTGCCGCCGTCCTTGCGTCGGATGGGGAAGGCCCCGGCCCAGCTCTGCCCGGTGCGCATGACGTCGGAGAACAGCTCGACCACCAGGTCCAGATACCGCTCGTCCACCATGATCCGCGCGGCGTACCGGCCCAGCGCCTCCTCGGTGCTGTAGCCGAACAGCTCCTCGGCCTGGGGGCTCCACAGGACGATCCGCCCCTCGGGGTCCAGCACCACCGAGGCCACACGCAGCACGTCGAGCAGCCCGCTGGGACGGACCGGCCCCGGTGCCGCCCCGTCGCCCTCGACCAGGGGTGACTCGGCTGAACTCATCGCACGCCCCGCCTTCGCCGATTCTCACGGCACGCCGTCGCGGTGCCGCCATCCCTTGTTCTACCGCGCGTGGGGGCGATTTTCCGCCGCTCCGACCGTCTCCTGCCACCTTCTTCCTCTCATCCGGCGGGCGCCCCGCGATCTCCCGGGCACGCCGGTGGTGCGCGGGTAGTGCCCCCGCGCGGGCGGTGTTTCCCTGGGGAGGGGAGGGGAAGCCGGTGTGGCGACGAGAGGAGCGATCACGATGGGCAGTGAACGAGCGCACCCGGAATCCGTCTCGGTCGAGATCAGCGGGTGCGACAAGCATGACGCGCGGATCGTCTTCGACACGCTGTGCGCGTGCTACACGTCCGACCGGTGCTCCGACGACGTACCGGAGAAGTTCCACGAGACCCGCCCGATGGTGTGGCTCGGCACGTTCGACGTAGCCGCCCCGCAGGAGGGCGGCGCCCGCCCGGCCCGGCTGTCGTCGTCGGTCGACGCCGACGTGCACGGCGGCTACTGGGCCGTCGACCGGTTCCGCACCACCCTGGACTCCCTGTTCACGGTGCACGATCTGAGCACGGTGTCGGGCGACCAGGAGGAGGAACTGCACATCCGCCTCGAAAGCCGGTGACCCGCCGGGGCGCGGCGGCGCACACGGACACCCCCGACGGTCCTTGCGCCGCCTGCTCACCATGCCCTCCGTCATGTTTGTGCAACTAGTTGCACAAACGGGTGCGCGTCCTCTACAACAGAGGCACCACACCGCGCACGGAGGGCCCGATGAGCCGATACCCGCACCTACTGACCCCCCTCGACCTGGGCTTCACGACCCTGCCCAACCGCGTCCTCATGGGGTCCATGCACATAGGCCTCGAGGAGGTCGAGGGCGGCTTCGCGCGCATGGCCGAGTTCTACGCCGCCCGTGCCCGCGGCGGCGTGGGCCTCATCGTCACCGGTGGCATCGCACCCAATGACGAGGGGCGGGCCTTCGAGGGCGGCGCGAAGCTCACCACCGACGCGGAGGCCGAGCAGCACCGGACCGTCACCGAGGCCGTGCACCGCGAGGGCGGGCGGATCGCCCTGCAGATCCTGCACTTCGGCCGGTACGCCTACCACCAGGACCTGGTCGCCCCCAGCCCGCTCCAGGCGCCGATCAGCCCCTTCGCACCCCGCGAACTCACCGACGCCGAGGTCGAGCGCACCGTCGACGACTACGTCCGAGCCGCCCGCCTCGCCCGGCAGGCCGGCTATGACGGCGTCGAGATCATGGGCTCCGAGGGTTATCTGATCAACGAGTTCATCGTCGAGCAGACCAACCGGCGCACGGACCGCTGGGGCGGCTCGTACGAGAACCGGACGCGCTTCCCCCTCGAGATCGTCCGCCGGGTGCGCGAGGCGGTCGGTGAGGACTTCATCGTCATCTACCGGCTCTCCATGCTGGACCTCGTCCCCGGCGGCTCGACCCTGGACGAGGTGATCGAACTGGCCCGCGCCGTCGAGGCGGCCGGCGCCACGATCATCAACACCGGCATCGGCTGGCACGAGGCCCGCATCCCCACCATCGCCACCTCGGTACCCCGCGGTGCGTACACCTGGGTGACGAAGCGGCTCATGGGCGAGGTCTCGGTCCCACTCGTCACCACCAACCGCATCAACACCCCCGAACTCGCCGAGGAACTGCTCGCCGAGGGACACGCCGACATGGTGTCGATGGCCCGCCCGATGCTCGCCGACCCCGATTTCGTCGCCAAGGCCGCGGACGGCCGGTCCGAGGCGATCAACACCTGCATCGGCTGCAACCAGGCATGCCTGGACCACACCTTCAGCGGACAGATCACCTCCTGCCTGGTCAATCCGCGTGCCTGCCACGAGACCGAACTGGTGCTGTCACCAACCAGGCACCGCAAGCGCGTCGCGGTCGTCGGCGCCGGTCCGGCCGGGCTCGCCTGCGCCGTCAGCGCCGCCGAACGCGGCCACGACGTCACCCTGTTCGACGCCGCGAGCGAGATCGGCGGCCAGCTCAACGTCGCGCGGAAGGTCCCCGGCAAGCAGGAGTTCGACGAGACCCTGCGCTACTTCCGTACCCGGCTCGCCGAACTGGCCGTGGACGTACGCCTGGACACCCTGGTCACGGCCGACGACGTCGCCGACCACGACGAGATCGTCGTCGCCACCGGCGTCAGCCCGCGCGTGCCCGACCTCCCCGGCATCGACCACCCGAGCGTGCTCGGCTACCTCGACGTGCTGCGCGACGGCGCCCCCGTCGGCGACCGGGTCGCGATCCTCGGCGCGGGCGGCATCGGCTTCGACGTCGCCGAGTTCCTCACCGACGGCGGTGACAAGGCGCACGAGCACCCCGAGACGTACTTCCGTCAGTGGGGCGTCGACATGGACCACCGCACGCCCGGCGGTCTCACCGCACCCCAGCGGCCCGCCCCGCCGCGCACCGTCCACCTGCTCCAGCGCAAGACGTCCAAGGTCGGCGCGGGACTCGGCAAGACCACCGGCTGGATCCACCGCACCGAACTCCGCCACCGCGGCGTCACCATGGTCCCCGGTGTGCGCTACGACCGCATCGACGACGCCGGTCTGCATGTCACCGTCGACGGCGAGAGCACCATTCTGGAGGTGGACACGATCGTCCTGTGCACCGGCCAGGAACCGCGCCGCGACCTGTACGAGGAACTGGTCGCCGCCGGACACGCCGTCCACCTGATCGGCGGTGCCGACCTGGCCGCCGAACTGGACGCCAAACGCGCCATCAAGCAGGGTACGGAGCTGGCGGCAGCCCTGTAGAGCGGAGCATCCCGTCCCTAGGATCGATCCCATGTCACTCCCGCACGCCATCCTCACCGCCCTGCTCGAGAAACCGTCGTCCGGGCTGGAGCTGACCCGGCGCTTCGACAAGTCGATCGGCTACTTCTGGTCCGCGACGCACCAGCAGATCTACCGCGAGCTGGGGAAACTGGAGGCCGAGGGTCTGATCCGGGCGCTGTCCGCCGAACAGCCCGCCCGCGGGCAGAAGAAGTCCTACGAGGTCCTGCCGGCGGGCCGCGCCGAACTGGCCCGCTGGACCTCCGCCTCGCAGGACCCCAAACCGCTCCGCGACGCGCTGTTGCTGCGGCTGAGGGCGGCGGCGGTGGTGGGCACCGGGGGGCTCGAGGCCGATTTTCGGCGCCACCTGGAGCTGCATGAAAGGCAGTTGGCGGAGTACAAGGACATCGAGCAGCGCGACTTCCCGCCCGGCAGGGACGGCAGGGAGGACCGGCTCCGACATCTGGTGCTGCGGGCCGGCATCGACCTGGAGACCTTCTGGACCCGGTGGCTCGAGCACGCGCTGACGGAGTTCGCGGAGCTGCCGGACACCGAGCGGGCAGGGCGGAGCGAGCGGACCGGGCGGGCCGAGCCGCCCGGCTCGCCGGGCTCCGCCCCCACGGATCCGTCCGACTCCGGGCATGCGGAACCGGACGGACCGGGCTCCGGAGGGAAGTGACGCCGGCCGCCCGACCGGAGCGCGTCGGACGTGATGGCGGCCGGCGCCGTCTCAGAGGCGGTTCGGCTTGCCGCGCCGCCGCAGGTACCAGACCGTGGCGAGGAGGCCGGTGCCGACCAGCGCGCCGCCGGCCACCAGTGTCACCGTGCCGTAGTCCGTGGAACCGCCGCCGACGCCGCCCAGCACCCCGCGGGTCGGCGAGGACGGGTCGGAGACCGCCGGGCTGGGAGCGGGATCGGCGACGACGACGGACTGCGTGCCCGCGGTGGTCCCGTTCGAGCACATCACGATCACCGTGTGGGTTCCCGAGCGGACGTCCGACCAGGCGGCGGACTGTCCCGAACCGGTCCCGGACAGCGCCACCTGGCGGCCCTGGGAGAAGTTCGACTGGCTGCCGTCGAGCAGCGAGGCGGTGCCCCAGCTGCCGTTGAGCTGGGCGCACGCGGTGGTGGTGACGGAGACCGTCGAGCCGGTGGTGCTCACGGAGATCCCGGGACCCGAGGCGGCCGGGCCCGCCAGGGTCAGGGGCAGCGCGGCGGCGGCTGCCACGGTCAGACCGGAACGGAGCAGTGGCTTCGAATAGCGCATGTGAACTGCCTTCCGGCGGCACGGCCGGCGGTACATCCCTTGCGCCGCCGAGGATCGGGGAACGCCCGTGCCGTCACGGGCCCAGCCAATGCGCACCCGCCCCGCGGCGCATTCCGGCCGCCGCCGGGCAGGTGACGACTGCCGTCGCCCGGACGGAGAGGGGGCTCAGCGGCGCGAGCCCGTCGTCACCGTGCGCTCCGCCGAGAAACCACCCCAGGTCCCGTCCGGCAGCTTGGCCCGGATCCGTACCCGATGGGTGACCCCCGCCTCCTCGCCCGCGTAGAAGCTGTACGTCGCCCGGTCGCGCGGCGCGTCCCCTCCGTAGACGAGTGAGGTGGCCGCGCGGCCGTCCAGCCGCACCTCGTACTCGGTGATCACCCCGTCCACGCGCGGCGGCACCCAGCTGAGGTCGATGTGGTACGCACCCTCGGAGCGGTGACTCGTGGCTCGGAAACCGGTGGGCGCCGTGGCGCGACCGTCGTCACGGCCCGGTGTGGTGAGGCGGACCGGGGCACCGGCGGGGGAGAGATGGTCGGCGGCGTCCCGGGCCCGGACGGTGAAGCTGTAGCGGGTGCCCGGCCGCAGCCCCGTCACCACGGTGGCGGTCTGGCCCCCACCGACGCTGTGGATCTTCGTCTCTCCCTGGTACACCTCGTACGAGAGCACGCCCCGGTCGTCCGCCGAGGCCGACCAGGACAGCTGCACCGCCCGGCTGCCGGCCGCTGTGCCGCGGACGTCCGTGGGGCGGCTGGGCGCGGACCGGTCGGCCGCCGCGGCCGCGGGTGTCGTCGCCCGGACCTCCCGGCTGCGCGGTCCGAGCCGCCCGCCCGTGTCCCGCGCCCGCACGGTGAAGGCGTACGTGGTGGCGGGCCGGAGCCTGGTGACATCCACCATGTGTTCGGAACCGGGTACTTCCTTGACCTTTGTGGCGCCCCGATACACCTCGTACCGGCTCACCTCGGCACTCGCGGCGGTGACGGTGTTCCACATGACATGCACGCTGGTGGCGCTGCCGGCCTCGGCCGTGACACCCGTCGGAGCCCCGGGCGGCCGTTCACCGTCGTTCCCGCTTCCGTTCCCACCGCAGGAGACGATCAGCAGGAGCCCACCGCAGAGCGTGCCACGGAGCACCCCGCGCAGCGCGCCACGTCGGCGCGGGGGCACGGCAACAGGAACGCCTCGCACGGCTCTGCCTCCCGAAGGGCACAGGAAACGGTGAAATGGTCCGTACCAATATGGCGTGGCTGACGCGGCCACATCAAGAGGGTGTGGTGGGGTCCTGTGAGGGGGCCGAGGGTGCATCGTACGGTCCTGTCCCGGTGGCCGCGGCACCACTCCGGGATGAGATCGGCCGAGTGCTCGGCAGTGTCCCCTACGCGAAGCCCGCACACCGTGAACCCTGTCCAGGTGCTCATACCGGCCGTGGCCGGCGTCTCCCTGTTCGCCCCGGCGACGCTCCACGACACCTCGTCCCAGGCCCGCACGGAGCAACCGGTCGTGCAGCAGGAGAACATCGTCGGCGCTGACGGCGCTGACGGCGCCGTCAGCGCCGACCGCCCGCGGGGCGGACGGAGGGGGGTGGACCCCCCCCCCCCCGGCAACCCCCCACGCGCCCCGGAGGGAGCCGCCCCCACC